>CAZYOX010000270.1:0-533 GCA_964649285.1 uncultured Bryobacterales bacterium
CCCAGACTCGAACTGGGGACCTCCTGCGTGTGAAGCAGGCGCTCTAACCAACTGAGCTACGCGCCCTAACTTTTGGAATCAACGGCTTATGACGGTCTCATGCATTCCGCAGTCGGGTTATCGGTCGCCTCTAGGTTACCAAGCCGGAATCGGCATTGCACGCTGTTCCTTTCCAATAAGCCCGGCCCGTCAAGCGCCGGACGCCGAGTCAGCCATACTACGCGAACGTTTCCGTGATCACGTTCCCGCCAACGATAGTCGGGCGCTCCGCTCGACCGTTGTGCAGGAAGGTCACGTTGAGGTGATTTAACCCCAGCGCGTGCAGGATCGTTGCGTGAAGGTCGTGGACATGGATGGGCCGTTCGACGGCTTTGAGACCGATCTCGTCGGTCGTTCCAATGTATTGGCCGCCCTTGACTCCGCCGCCAGCCATGAACATGGTGAATCCCCAAGGGTTGTGGTCGCGGCCCTTGCTCTTCTCATTGAAGGGCGTACGCCCGAACTCACCGCCCCAAACGACCAGCGTACTATCG
>CAZYOX010000270.1:543-6307 GCA_964649285.1 uncultured Bryobacterales bacterium
TATCGAGCAGCCCGCGAGACTTCAAGTCGGCAATCAGGCCAGCGACCGGCTTGTCGGACGCTCTGCACATCTTGGAGTGATTCGCCTCGATGTCTTCGTGAGCGTCCCAGCCGCTGCCGCTGCCGCAATACGCTTCCACGAAGCGAACACCGCGCTCGACAAGACGACGCGCCAGCAAGCAGTTCGCGCCGAATTTAGCTGTGCTCTCGTCATCGAGGCCGTAAAGATTCTTGGTGGCTTGTGTCTCCTTGGAAAGATCGACTGCTTCTGGAGCGGTGGACTGCATCCGATAAGCCAGTTCGTAGGAATCCATACGAGCCTGGAGGTTGGTATCCTCTTCCTTGTCGATTCCGTAATGCGTGTTAAGCGCCTTCAATAGATCCAGCTTGCTGCGTTGCTGCTCGTCATTGATGCTATCCGGCGGCTGGAGGTGAAAAATCGGCGGACCCTCGCCGCGGAACTTTGTGCCCTGATAGATCGCCGGTAGGAAGCCGTTGCCCCAGGTCTTCGCGCCTCCGGTTACCTCTTTGTCGTCGGTGAGAACCACAAAGCTGGGCAAGTCCTGGTTCTCCGTACCAAGCCCGTAGACGGTCCAGGCTCCGAGCGACGGCCGGCCGCCGAGGACGGAACCGGTGTTCATCTGAGATACGCCGCCCTGGTGAAGGATCGCATCCTGCCAGCACGAACGCATCACGGTGAAGTCATCCACGTGCTTCGCGATATGGGGATACCAGTCCGATACCCAGATGCCGCTTTGGCCGTGTTGCTTCCATCTGCGCTGGGTCGGCATGATTGCATTCGTCGCCGTGCCCATCGCGGTAACGGGACGCCCGAACGACTCGGGCATGGGCTGACCAGCCAACTTTTCGAGCGCCGGCTTGTAGTCGAACAGGTCAAGGTGGCTGGGACCGCCTTCCATGAACAGGAAGATGACCGACTTCGCCGTGGGCTCATGATGCGGCTTCTTAGGCGCCAGCGGATTCTTGTTAATGGCGGCCGAGTAGCCGTCCTGAGCAAGCAGGTGCGCAAGAGCCAAACCTCCGAGCCCGCTGCCGGCCCGGGTAAGAAACTCTCTCCTCGATCGTGAGGGAACTACGTGCGGTCTCTTGTTCATTGCTTGCCTCCCAGCGGGATCATCTGTTCTTCAAGGCAACTAGTTTCGATAAACAAATTCGTTGGAGTTCAACAGCATTTGGCAGAAATCCACCAGCGCCGCCGCATGCGCTTTATTAACTCCCTCGGGAATGAATTCGGGTAGGGCGAGCTTTTCATTGGCCGCCGCACGTTTCGCGACAATCGCCTCATGCCGGCCGAAGAAGGTCAGCGCCGTGTCCTTCTCGCTGGCCGTGGGCGGGCGCGAATAGGCAAGACGGTAGGCATAGTCGATCTGAGCCGGGACGTCGCTGCCTGCCTCCTTGAGAACTCGGCTGCCAAAGCCCTGCGCCCAGCCTAGAAACAGCTCGCTGTTCAACGAAGTCAGAGCCTGCGGCGCCGTGACGGTGCTATCGCGCTGCGCACAACTGCGCAGCGTATCGGGCGAGTTCATCTCCTGGAGCATCGGATAGAGCACGTTCCGTCTGACAAAAATGTAGACGCTACGCCGATTCTGTTCCTCTGGATCTAGTGTGGTCTCCCAGCCCCACTTCTTACTCACGTTCATGTTGGGCGGGAGCGGCGGAAGCACACTCGGTCCGCCCATCTTGGGATTCAGCAAGCCCGACACGAACAGCGTGGAGTCACGAATCGCCTCTCCCTCCAGCTTTGTCCGCGGGAAGCGCCACAGCAGGCGATTAACGGAGTCCACCGCGTTCGCATCTTCACGATAAGAGGACGATTGGCGGTAGGTGCTGGAGGTGACGATCAACCGGTGCATCTTCTTCACGCTCCAACCGTTGCTGACGAATTCCGCGGCCAACCAGTCGAGCAGTTCCGGATGCGAGGGGCCGAAACCCATATTGCCGAAATCGCTGGGATTGGCGACGATGCCGGTCCCCAAATGGTAGTGCCAGAGGCGGTTAACCATAACTCGCGCAGTCAGGGGATTATCGGGACTCGCGATCCAGTTGGCGAGCGCGGTGCGGCGACCCGTCGATTCCATACCAGCGGGCGGCACGATCGTAGCGGGCTCCGGATCCAGAATCGTTAGGAACCCAGGCTGCACTTCTTGGAGGGGCGACTCCACAGCTCCTACGGCCAAGACGTGCGTCGGCGGAGCTTCGCGATTGAGGTCGACCATGCCGGAACCGATCGGCAAGTCGCCGGGGTAAATGTCTTTGAATTGGTCGAGTTCCTGCTGCAGCGCCTGATATGCTTCCTTGTCTTCCCCCTTCAGGCCGGCGATGAGCACGTCGTCGGGAACGTTGAGGTGAGGAGAGCCAGCCGCCCAGTAATCGGCGATCTTGTCGCGGGGAGAAAGCTCTGCGTCGGGCGTGGAAAGGAGCTTCTGAATCTCCGGCGAGTACTTGTAATAAGAGGTGTCGTAGGCCTGCTTGCGCTTCACCGCTAAGATCGCTTCCATTTCTTCGCGGATGGACTTGGTCTTCTCCAGCCATGGCGCCAGCTTCGCCCGGTAAGCGGCCAACTCATCCGGCGTTTTGACGACGATCTTGTCGTCCGCTACCGTGTTCGCAAAGAAAGCCTGGAGCCGGTAGTAGTCGGCCTGCAGGATCGGGTCGAACTTGTGGTCATGGCAGCGGGCGCATTCGTAGGTCATGCCCAGGAAAACCGAACCGACTGCGTCGGTTATTTCGTTCAGGGTCTCCTGCCGTCGAACGTATAGAAAGCGAGTATCGGGTTCATCGCCGTAGTGGCGGTTGAATGCCGTGCCCAGCCGGGCGTCAAGATTGTCTGGCCAAAGCTCGTCGCCAGCGATCTGTTCTTTGACGAAACGGTCGTACGGCTTGTCCTCGTTGAATGACTTGATCACGTAATCCCGATAGCGCCAGGCGTTCGGGCGTACCGTGTCATCGGCGAAGCCGTCGCTCTCCGCGTAGCGAGCCAGATCCAGCCAGTGCCTTCCCCAGCGTTCGCCATAAGCGGGAGAGGCTAACAAGCGATCGACAACCTTCTCATAAGCCCGTGGCGAGGGATCTTCGAGGAACGCCTGCGTCTCCTCTGGCGTAGGCGGAAGTCCGATCAGGTCCAAGGTGACCCGCCGGAGCAGGGTAATGCGGTCGGTCTCGGGCGAGGGAGTGATTCCCTTCGCCGCCAATTTAGCCGCGATGAAATGGTCGATGGGATTGCGGGCCCACTCCGTTTCGGCCGTCGGCACAGGCGGCCGAACAACCTTCTGGAAAGCCCAGTACGCTCTCTGGGGAGCGGTGAACCGATCTTCGACGGGCGCCGCTTCGGACACCGACGACAGGAATAACGGCAGCAATGCGACGACTGACGCCCCAAGCGCCACTGTCTTTACAACGGCCAAACGTCCCGTCTTCAAGATCATGTCACCGCTCCTCAGATTGCGACATCAACAGGAGCTAGAAACTCAGCCGAGCATTGAGCTGGATGATTCGCGCGCCTGTTGTATTGGTGAACCTGCCAAAGCTGCTGGCAGTGATGTTACTGGACACGGCGTTGAAGTTCGTGTGATTAAGGCTATTGAACATATCGGCTCTTATCTGGAGTCCGACTCGTTCGTTAACCGCGAACCTCTTACCCAGGGAAAAGTCCACATTCCAGCGGCCTGGCAGGCGAACGGCGCCGTTTCCGAGGTTGCCCGGCCTTAAGGTGGCGCCCGACGCGGCGCCGACGGGTACTCTTGCGAACGCGGCCTTGTTCAGATACTGCAGGTCGTCTTCGCCGCGGTTGGGCGTGAACGTATCCCCTCCGACGTAATCCGGACGGGCGACCGTGAGGGAGGAACTCTGCGTGATTCGCAGGGGCTGCCCCGTCTGCGCGGTGAAGATTCCGCCGAGCTGCCAACCGCCAAGAACATGCCGCACGACGGCATTTGAACCGGAGAATGTGGGAAGCTCGTAGAGGAAATCCGAGACGAAATTGTGAGTCACGTCTCCCGCGGACGGTCCGCGATCATTCCACCAGTTAAAGAAGTCCTGGATGGAGTTAAACGTATCGCCGCTGAAGTTCGCTCCGCTATCGCCGCCCGTGTAAGAGAGCGCTTTGCTCCAGGTGTAATGCGCGCTGCCCGAGAAGTTGTGGGCGAAGCGCTGACGAAGGGACGTTTGCCAGGACGCGTAGGACGTGTTCTGAACAGCTTCGAAGTAACGGCTCGATCCCATGTTCGGATTCGGTCGGATTCCCGTCACGCGATCGACTTCGTTCGCCTGTCTCTGCAATCTGAACTTCACGCCCCGAGTGCCGACGAATGCCGTCTCCAGCACGGTTGCGCTGGTTAGGGATCGTTGTATGCCGAGGTAAAAATTCATGCTGTAGGGGTTTTGCATTTCAGGATCGAAGATGCTGCCAACCTCGATGCGTCCGCCTTCCCGAAACAATCTCTGGGAGATTGCAATGGCGTCTTCGTTGTAGAAGGGGAACTTCATTCCGTACTGAGCAGCCTCCGTCTTACTGAAGATTCCAATTACGGGGCTGTCCGGGCCGCGCCCGACCGCACTGTTGTAGTCATCCAGCGTTTGGACCGAGAACATAGTGCTGAAGCCGCCGCGGATGACGGTGTCCTCGCCGTCGACGTTATAGGCAAACCCGACTCGCGGGCCGAAATTGAACGCTCGATCCGCTTCCACGGGCTTGAAGGGGCTCCGGAACGGTCCGAAGTTGAAACTCGAGTCGAGCAAACCGTCCAGGTTCCAGAAGCCAGCGGGCTCGGTAGGATTCTCGGGTTGAGCGGTGTAGCCTCCGAAGGAGTCGTAGCGAACTCCCAAGTTGATGACGAGTTTCTGCGTAGCGCGCCAGTCATCCTGGATGAAGAATCCGAACTCGTTCATCTTCGAGTGGTAGCGGTTGTTACCAAACTGGAATTGGAAGCGATCAGGGATATTCGCAAGGAAGTCCGCTTTGTCGGTGTAGTTGATGCGCGGGTTCTCGGAATTCACGCGACCGGCGCCACGCGACTGGAATATGCCGCCGAATTTCATCGAGTGTTGCCCTTTGTGAAGGGCAAACTTCTCTTCAATGCTCCATGTCGGTCCAAAGAAGCTGTTGAATTCCGCGCCGTCGCCGTTGCTGAAACCTAAACTGCCAACAGTGAAGGAAGGCACTCGGCGGCCGCCGAAGAACGACTCGGTCGGATTATCGGGGTCCAAGCTGACATCCCAGAACTGGTCGATTCTTTCTAACCAGTTGTAGTTGTAAGCAAAGCGGCTTTCGGAACTCCACGAGGGACCAAACGCGATGTAATTGGCGGCAATACGCTCACCCTTGCTGTCGAAGAACCGAGAGTTGACGGCCGATGCGCGCGGGGTGAGCCGCTCAGGGCGACCGCGCTTGTAGTTAATATTCAACGTACTGTTGTCGTTGAGAGTGAAGTCAGCCCTGACCACGGCGTGCCGCTCGTTCGCGGTTTCACGACCGGCGCTGCTGTAACGCGCAACGTCGGCATCCGGAGAGTGGGGCTCATTAGGCAACGGCAACGAGAAGAGGAACTTCTGGTACTCCGGCTGGACCGCGAGAACCTCGTCTCTTAGCTTCTGAGTGGGAAAATCGCCGGCCACCAGCTGCGAGGTGCGATCTTCATAGCCTTCAAAAGTGCCGAAGATGAAGATCTTGTCGCGCTTGATAGGTCCACCAATCGAGCCGCCGAACTGGTTGAACGTCAGGCCAGGTTCAAAGGTCAGGAACTGCT
>CAZYOX010000271.1:0-6284 GCA_964649285.1 uncultured Bryobacterales bacterium
CCAACGAAAGAGTCCTGCCTCGCGCATCTCCTCGCGCACAGAGCCGGGGCTGCCGAACCGCAGACGGGCCGGACGTTCGCCCCCGCGCTCGCGGGCGCTCATGTCGAGGTGGAAGCGTAGTTCTTCGTCGATCTCTTGGGATTGACGTTCCAGAGAGAAGGAATTGCGCAACTTCGACCAGAAGCCCATTACTGCCTCCTAGGTTGCGGACCGAAGCACTTTGGCTACAGCGGCCGACGCGAGGCGCCAACGTTTTTCTTCCTCTTCAAGCTTCTTGCGGCCGTTAGCGGTCAACTCATAGAAGCGTGCGCGGCGGCCAGCTTCGGTCTGTTGCCATTTGGCCTTGAGCAAGCCGGCTTCGGTCATGCGGTGCAGCGCCGGGTAGAGCGAGCCTTCTTCGACGCGCAAGACGTCGTCGGAACTTTGCTCGATGAACGCCGCCAGAGCATAGCCGTGATTGGGGCCGCGACGCAGGATCTTTAGAACAAGAAGCTCGAGCGAGCCGAGCAGGTTGTCCGTTTTGGCCATACCCTAGATATCTACGGTAGATATCTAGGGTATGTCAAGAACTTCTTAAGAACGCCGGACATGCAAAAGACGCGTGAAGCCTTAGAGCCAAAGGCGCAGGCCGGCCACGAAAGCGAATCTGCCGGGCTCCTCGGCGACGTGCTGCCATGAGACGCCGACGTAGGGCGCTACTTCGCGTTTGAACTCGTAGCGCAGACGGATGCCGCTCTCGAATTCGGCCAGGCCGGCGGTGATCCCTAGGCGCGGTACGTCTTGGAAAGCGATGTTCGCCTCGGCGCGCGGCTGCAGGATGAGCCGTTGCGTAAAGCGCAGTTCATACTCAGTTTCCAATCGCGCGGAGAGATCTCCGTTGTGGGAGATGAACAGCGCGGTGTCGATCTCAAACCAATAGGGCGCTAGGCCCTGGATGCCGACGGCGCCGAAAGTACGGCGAGCGCCAGGAGTGAGATCTTGGCGAACGCCGGCTTGAACGTCGAAATAGGAACTGATGGGGCGGCTGTAGAGTGCCTGGATCTCGGCATCCTCGGTTACGCCTTCTTCGTTGTCGCGCGCGCCCTCGGTCTTGATCCACAGGCGGTTGAAGTCCGTGCCGACCCAGCCTTGGGCATCCCATACGAAGCGACTAGCGCCATCATCCGCTTGATATTCGAGTTGTTCCTCCTGGATAAAGCTAATCACCTGCCCGCCCATCTCGCGACGGGCCGCTTCGGCAGCCGCCTCCATGGCTGCAGCGTCGTTGGTTGGCTCGGCTGCTTCATGATGTTGGGCGGAGAGCGTCGCCGCAGCAAGCAGAAGTAAGACGCCTGCTCTCATAAACCCGGCTCCTGGTGATGGTGCTCGTGGTTTGTTGGCATGACACCTTCGCGCACGGAAACGACGCGGAACATACCTGCGTGCATGTGATAGAGCAAGTGGCAGTGGAAGGCCCAGTCGCCGGGAGCATCGGCCGTCAGATCGACCGAGACTTTTTCGGCGGGTTTGACCAGGATGGTGTGCTTGCGCGGAAGGCGGTCGCCGTTGCCGTTGACCACGTCAAAGAACATGCCGTGCAGATGAATCGGGTGGGCCATCATCGTGTCGTTGACGAAGGTGAGGCGGACGCGTTCGTCTTTGGTCAACACGATCGGCTCGACGCCTTCGGAGTATTTCTTGCCGTCGAAGGACCACATGTAGCGTTCCATGTTGCCGGTCAAGTGAAGTTCTATTTCGCGGCCGTGTGGTCGCCGATCGGGGTTCGGTTCGCGGCTTCGCAGTTGCGCATAGGTCAGCACGCGATGAGGAGCATCTTCTAGGCCCGAGCCGGGTTCCGCGAGCCGGTTCATAGTCTGCATCGCCGGATAAGCAACGCCGGGGCCGCCAGGGTGATTGTGGGCCTGCATGCCGGGCGTTTCGCTCACGGCCGCAGGCATCGTGTGGCCGGCATGTGGGTCCGGCGCGGTCATGGGCATCGTATGACCGGCGTGCGGATCGGGAGCCGCCGCCGGCATCGCGTGGCCAGCGTGTGGATCGGGCGCGGGCGCAGGCATCGAGCCGTGGCCTTCATGCCCCCTGTCGCCGTGGTCCATGCCCATGTCTTTCATCGTCAGCAGCGGGCGGGGGCGGCGAGCGGGAATCGCCCCCTCCATTCCAGGCCGCGGCGCCAGCGTCGCGCGCGCAAAGCCGCTGCGGTCGATGGTTTCGCAAAAGAGCGTGAACGCTTCGGAGCGCTCGGGCTGCACGATGACGTCGTAGGTTTCGGCGATGCCGATACGGAACTCGTCCGTCTCGATCGGCTCCACGTCGATGCCATCCGATTGGACGACGATTATCGGCAGACCGGGAATGCGAACGTCGAAGATGGTCATGGACGAGGCGTTGATGACGCGCAAGCGAATCCGTTGGCCGGGCTCGAACAAGGCTGTCCAGTTGTCACCCGGCGCGTGGCCGTTGATCAGATAGGTGTACTCGGCGCCGGTGACGTCGGCCAAGTCGGTGGGGCTCATGCGCATGCGGCCCCACATGCCGCGATCCTGGAGCGGCTTGCGGAAGAAGTCGCTGACGGTGCGCTTTTGGAAGTTGAAGTTCGAGCTCATTTTTTTGAGCTTCGAGAAGATGCGGTGCGGATCGGAAAATGTCCAGTCGGAGAGCACGATGACGTACTCGCGGTCGTAGCTCACCGGATCGATGCCCTTGGGGTCGATGATGATTGGGCCGTAGTGGCCAATCTGCTCCTGGACGCCGGAATGGCTGTGATACCAGTAGGTGCCGTTTTGGCGGACCGGGAACTTGTATGTAAAGGTCTCGCCGGGCTTGATGCCAGGGAAAGAAACACCGGGTACCCCGTCCATTTGATAGGGCAGCAAGACGCCGTGCCAATGGATGGACGTGTCGTGATCGTGCAGATGATTGGCGACGCGCAGCGTGATTTCGTCGCCTTCACGCCAGCGCAACAGCGGCGCGGGTATATACCCATTCAGCGTAATTGCCTTGCCGGCTTTGCGGTCGATGGTGACCTCGGCGTGGCCCACCTCCAGATCAAATTCCGTACCGGACAGCGTGGTCAGGCCAGTGGCGGCCTGCGCGTCAGCGGCTTGCGCCCAGGGAGGCAGCAATGCGGGCGCTAGTCCGGCAACGCCCAGGATCGCGCCGGTACCGAGAAAGTTCCGTCTCGTTCTCACATCGAATCTCCAGCTCACAAATGCACGCAGACGTTTGCCTCGCGCGCGACAGGCTTGGAGTGAGAGCGAAGGATCAGATCAGCAGAGAGGAATGCCGAAGGAACAACGGAGGCGAATGGTTGACGGGGTCGATCCCAGCGGCGACGTCAGACAGGAGCCGAATCGGCGGAGCGGCTTCGATCCGGATGACCGTAAGTGCGGGCGCGAATGATGCTTGCTCGATGGAAGGCGTTGCCGTCCAGTTCGCCGAGGCGCACAGCGTGCGGCAAGAATCGGCAAGCTCCTGGTGATGGCAACAGGCATGTTTCGAGGCGTAGATCGACGCCGAGAGGGCGGCGCGGGCGCCCAGCAACCAAACGGACGCCATGCAAGCGACGAGCAGCAGCGCGCTGATCCGCTTACGGCTCGTCGATACGTGCAGGGTCGCCACGGCTGGTCTCAGTATAGCTGCGTCTATTCTCGACCCGAGGGCCTCTTCAGGCAGGCTAATCGCCTGTCGCCATATAGGCCGACTCCGAAGAAGGAGCCTGCAAATTGGGCATCGGCGCGGCCTTGAAAAGAGGAATGGCGCGCTTGCCGAACCAACGAGCCCATTTGTTGGCACTGCTGCGGCGCGCGCTGTCGGCCGCAACTCCGGTCTTGGCGTACATCTGCAAGTAGAACTTAGAGATGAGCACAAACGTCAGCCGCGAGCGGAACCGCACGAGGCGACTGGAGGCTCGTTTCCAGGTCGAAGCAAGCGAATAGAATCGTTCCCATGCGACATTCGTGCCCTCGCGAATTTCCTCCGTCGACATCGTCGGATGAGGTATGCAAAGCTTCGGGCGCTTGTCAGGAGGCAGCAGCCAATAGCGAGTGATAGGAATCCCGTCGATGATCGTTGGATTCTTGGCCTGCTCCTTTTCCCAGCGCAGAAAATCAACCGTGCCGGGGAATGGGGCCAGAATGACGAACTGGGCAAACGCGGCGTCGGCGCGCTGCGCTAGATCGACGGTGGCCGCGAACGTATCGGGTTTGTCGGTGGGCAGCCCGAAGATGAACGAACCCAAGATGTGGACGTTGTACTCGCGAAATTTCTTGAGGCGGGTCACGAGTCCTTCGCCGGTCTCATTGAAGTCCTTGTAGACCGCCTTGAGGCCTTCGGGCGTGACGGATTCAACGCCGACAAGGGCGCCGCGTACGCGCGCCTTGTCCATGGCCTTGAGGTACTCCTCGTCCTCAGCGGCTTCCATCGTAATCTGCGTGAAGAAGACCAGGTCGTCGGGCAACTCGGCCAAACGGCGCATGAGCTCGAAGCGCTCTTCGCGGACGGCAGTCAACTCGGCCAACCGTTGCTCGTTATTCTGGCGTCGAGCCAATCTCAGGTCTTCCAGGGTAACCGGGTAGAAGTTGTCGTCGGCCAAGACGATGAAGCGGAAACCCAACCGGCGCAGTTGCACCACTTCGTCGACGACGACTTCCGCCAGCCTCTGGCGTGGCTTCTGGCCGTCCGTGCGCCAGACGGAACAGAAGGAGCAGTGCTTCGGACAGCCACGTACGGTTTGCACCGAAGCCATCATGTAGCGGTCGGCCGGCAACAGATCCCAGCGCGCGGGCAGGAACTTGTCGCCGTCGAGGCGGCCTCCGTCATATTGCCGTTCCAGGCGCCCGGCCGCGTGGTCGGCCAGCAACTGCCCCCAAACAGCATCTCCGTCGCCTTTAACCACGGCGTCGGCGGCCGCTTGCTCAAAGACTTCGTCGGGAAACAGCGTGGTGTGGATGCCGCCGAAAATGATCGTGGCGCCGCGCGCTTTAGCCAGATGGCTTAGCGCGTATCCGCGCAACGCGTTACCGGTATGGATCCCGATTCCGACGAGATCGCCCGCCTGAATCTGCTCGACGTCCATTTGCTCCAACGTCTCATCCACAATGACTGGATCTCCGTACTGGCTTGGCGTCGAGCCGGCAAGCACGAAGAGCCAGCGTGGCGTAATGATTGCCGTGCCGAACGAGCGGTCACTTGGATTGACGAGGAATACGCGCATGAAATATTACTAAGGGCGGTTGCGTGCAGCTTGGATCGCGCTCGGATAGTCGGGTTGCCCGCCGGGCGCGTTCAGGCACACCTATCCGCTTCTATCTGGAACAAAAGCAGATAGCGTCGAATGGTAGCACAAATATCGAGGGTGATTGAATTCTCCTTCCTCAGCGCTCAAACCCGGTATCCGAGAGCGTCACCGTGTCAAGCCACAATCTTCTCGTGGCGTTTGGATCTTAACCGCTGACGGCCGCTCCGGCCAATATCCTTGCAGCGAGGCGCCGCATTGGCCGCTTGAACGGCAGTAATTAGGCCCGAGCGGGTTGCTGTATGTGGAAGGGCGAGGGTTCGGCGCTATCTTGGTCAGGTGGCTCCGAAATTGTCCGCCTTCCCGAAGTGTTATCTGGACGCCATTGCCGGCGAGCGTTCGATGTCCGTCTTCGACTGGATCGAAATGGCTCGCGATCTTCCCGCCGAAGGACTGGAGATGTACGAGGGGTTCTTTACTAGCCTGGAACCCGCCTACCTGGACACTGTTGGTGAAGCGATTTCCTCTGCCGGGTTCTCCATGCCGATGTTGTGCTGTTCGCCGGACTTCACCAACCCGGATGGCGATGCCCGAAAACGGGCGATCGAGCACGAAATTAAGATGGTCGCCGTAACGCGGAGGCTGGGCGGTCCGCGCGCTGTGTGCCGCGTATTGAGCGGCCAGCGCTACCCCGAGGTCGAGAAAGAGCAAGGCCTAGAGTGGTGCCGGGAGTGCATCGAAGCGGTGTTGGCAGCGGCGCGCGAACAGGATATCGTGCTCGGCCTGGAGAACCACTATAAGGATGGGTTCTGGAAGTATCCAGAGTTTGCTCAGAAGCAGGACGTTTTTTTGGACCTGTTGAGCCGCGTGGAGGAAAAGACGTATTTCGGCGTGCAGTACGATCCGTCTAACGCAATCGTCGCCGGAGACGACCCGGTGGAACTGTTGCGCCAGGTGGCGCCCCGCGTTGTGAGCATGCATGCCAGCGATCGCTACCTGGTTGAAGGCGCTTCGCTCGAAGACCTGCGGCAGAGCGACGGCACTCTCGGCTATT
>CAZYOX010000272.1:0-6270 GCA_964649285.1 uncultured Bryobacterales bacterium
TTGCGCTTCTCGAGGAACGCGCTCATCGCTTCCTTCGCCTCGGGCGAGGACAGGCGCTCGGTGAAGATGCGCGTCTCCTCGTCGATCGCGGCGGCGAGCGCTTCGCCGTAGCGCTGCTTCATCAGGCTATTGTCGAGCAGAACCAGCACCCCTCGGTCTTGCGCCGATCGAATCAGACGCCCGAAGCCTTGCTTCAGCGCCAACACCGCTTCAGGCGTCTGGAACTCATCGAACGGTTTGCCGCCCGCCTTGCGTATGGCCGCGATACGCGCCTCCACGATCGGATCGGAGGGCGCGGCAAACGGCAACTTGTCGACAATCACGCAGCTCAACTGCTCTCCCGGTACGTCGACCCCTTGCCAGAAACTCGCCGTGGCGAAAAGCACCGCGTTCGGCGTCGACTTGAAATCTTCAAGCAATGCGGAATTCGGAGCCGTGCCTTGCAAGAACGTCGGATGATCCAAGCGCGGTTCCACAGCCTCGTAGACTCTGCGCATCTGCGCATAGCTAGTAAAGAGCACGAACGCCCGCCCGCGGGAGTAGGTCAGCACGGCTAAAATCTCGTCCGTGGCTCGCGCTGTCCACTGCACCGAGCGCGGGTCCGGCAGGTCCTCCGGCACGTAGAGCAAGGCTTGTTTCGCGTAGTCGAAATGGCCGGGGACGATCAGCTCTCTAGGCCCGTTTACTCCCAGTCTGCCTTTGACGAAATCGAAATTCCCATCCACCGCCAAGGTCGCCGACGTGAGCACAACGCAAGGCACTTGTTCAAACAACTTCTCCGACAAAATCTCGGCGACATCAATCGGCGTTGCCTGCAAGAAGACGCCTCGGCCGCGCCGCTCCATCCAGTAAACGTAACTCGGGTCATCCACCTCGATGACTAGACGCAAGGCGGCTTCCAATTCCAACGCGCGACGCTCCAGAGGAATCACCAAGTCGGTCTTCTCGCGAACCAACTTGAGTTGCGCATCCAGCAATGACAGGCTGTCGATGACCGCTTCGTACGCCTCGGAATTGCGCTTTAAGAAGACCGGCCGTTCGCGAAACGCCCGTCTGCCCTCGAGGTTCTCGAACAACTGGAAGAATTGCGTCGCACGCAAGCTCAGTTGGTCGAGCGCCGTATCGATGCCTTTGGAGCCGAACTCGTTCTGAAAGGCCGTCTGCCGCACGTCGCGGGCCAATTCTTCAAACCGATAATTGCTGATTTGTACGCCGAAGTGCTGGCCCGCGGCCTCTTCGATCTCGTGAGCTTCGTCGAAGACGACTGCTTGGTAGTCGGGAATGATCTTGGCGAAATCGTCCTCGCGCAGCGCCAAATCGGCGAAGAACAAATGGTGGTTAACGATGATCAGATCCGCTTCGGCCGCTCGCTGGTGCATCAATGTGATGAAGCACTTCTCGAACAGGCCGCACTTCGAACCGGCGCACATCTCACGGCGTGCGTCGATCTTGTGCCAAGCGCCGGAGTCCGCCGAAAGCGTCTTGAGCTCGGCACGGTCTCCGGTCTCGGTGACTTTCTCCCAAGCCTTGATCTTGGCGAAGTCTTCGATCTCCGCCAATCCCGAGAGGATGGGCCTGTTCTCGGCCTCATACAACTTCTCGCGGCACAGGTAATTGGCGCGGCCTTTCATGTAGGCGACCTTCAATTCCCTGCCCAAGCGCTCTTCGATGAAGGGAACGTCCTGGTAGAAAAGCTGCTCCTGCAGCGCCTTCGTTCCGGTAGAAACGATGACCCGCTTGCCGCTAGCAATAACAGGAAACAAGTAGGCGAGCGTCTTGCCGGTGCCTGTACCGGCCTCGACGATCAGATGCCGGCGCTCAGCCAGCGCCGCTTCGACCTCTTCGGCCATCGCGAGCTGTCCGGGACGATACTCAAACCGTGGATGCCATTTGGCCAACAGGCCGCCGCGGCGAAACACATCGCGAACTCGCAATACAGCTTTGGCGGTTGAGACTCCCATCAGCGGCCGAACTTCCAGGATAGCCGTCAGTGAACAAACGGACTCCAATACTCGTAGAATGTTGCGGGAGAGTCATCCGTTAGTGAGAGACCACGTCCGCATTCTCGCCATCCTGAATATCGTGTTCGGCGGCATCGCTGTCCTGATTGGCGCTTGCTTTCTCTTGTTCTTCGGCGGACTAGGCGTTTTCGCCAGCATCGCTAACCAAAACGATCCCGATGCATTGGTCGCGATTCCGATACTCGGCGCGATCGGGGGCATCGTGTTCGTCGCGTTGGCCATCATCTCCGTGCCGCAAATCATCGGCGGCATTGGGCTGCTCAAGGGCCAAGCCTGGGCGCGCATTCTGATGATCGTGCTCTCGGCGCTAAGCCTGATGAGCGTCCCCATCGGCACGGCCCTGGGAGCCTACGGACTGTGGGTACTGCTGAACGAAGAGACCGTGCGCCTGTTCAGCGGCCCATCGCAGCAGAGCTAGCTGCGGCCTCTGTCGCTCGAATGTCTTTGAGGTTGAGACGCCAGCCGCCCCAGTAGTCATCCGCCTCCACCGAATAGGCGACATCAACCGAACGGCCGCGCCGCATTGACGGCTCCAACTCGGCCATGCGCCATGCGACGGCGTCGAACGAGGCCTCCTGGTGCTGCAAACGCAGCTTCAAGTGGCGTTCCTTCAGGACCTTCGGATCCGCGGCGAGCGCCGCGCCGCCCACGCCAAACACCGGCGTCGGGTTGGCCATGCCGTGGGGTTCCAAACGGGCCAACTGGGCCATGAACTCGTCCGTGATGGAGGACAGGCCGAGTTCCGCATCCAGTTGCAGCAGCGGCAAAAAGTCTTCCGGCCCCAAGGCGTTCGCCGCGTAGTCGTTCAATTCGCGAGTCATCGCCGGGATGCGATCGATCTTCACGGTGCAGCCTGCAGCCTGCTTGTGGCCGCCGAAACGCTCGAAGATGCCGGAGACCGATTCGAGGGCTTCGAGCAAATGAAAGCCGGGAATACTTCGTCCCGAGCCCACGGCCAAGCCGGTTTCGCTGTCCGCGCTAAGTACAAAGGTCGGCCGATGGAAGCGGTCTACCACGCGGCTCGCGACGATGCCGATCACGCCGGGATGCCAACCGTCGCCGTGCATCACGATGAACGGAGCCACATCCGTCGGCGGCGCCTTCATCAATCGTCCGACCACTTCGTCGACGATTGCCTGCTCGGCCGCTTGCCTTTCGGCGTTCAGCCGGTCGAGCGACTCGGCGATGGGCATCGCTTGCTCCAGCGTCTCGGCCTCGAATAGATCGATCACCGCTCGCGCCGTATCCATGCGACCGGCGGCGTTCAAACGCGGGCCGATGCGAAAGCCGATGTCGCCCGTGCTTAACGCCTTCTTGCTCGATAGACCGGAAACGTCCAGTAGCGCCTTCAGGCCAGGGTGCCGCGGACGCAGCAACTCTTCCAGCCCCAATTTGGCGATCACCCGGTTCTCGCCCAATAGCGGCGCCAGATCGGTGATGGTGCCGATGGCGACAATCTTGAGCATCGAGCGCAGTACCGAGGCCAACCGTGCCGGCGGCCAATCGAGGCCGCCCAGAAGGGCCTGCGCCAATTTGAAGGCGATGCCCACGCCTGCCAGACCTTTGTCGGGGTAACCGCAGCCAGGCTGATTGGGATTAACCACCGCCAGCGCTTGCGGCAGCGCGCCTTCGTCCGGCAGGTGGTGATCCGTAACGATGGAATCGATGCCCAACTCTCGCGCTTTGGCGACGACCCCGGCATCGCGAATGCCGGTATCGACGCTGATCAACACCTTGACGTCTTCGCGCGCCGCGCGCTCGATGACGTCCTCGCGCATGCCATAGCCTTCGAGCACCCGATGCGGCACATGATACTGCGCCTGTCCGCCGGCCATCTCGATGGCCTTGCGCAGCAGCACCACCGCCGTGGTGCCGTCGACGTCATAGTCGCCGTAGATGAGGATCTTCTCGTTCTTGGCGATCGCCCGGCGAATGCGCTCCACCGCCTCGCGCATGCCCTTCATCAAGAAAGGGTCGTGCATCTGATCGAGCGTCGGCTCAAGAAAGCGTGCGACGTCTTCGGGTGCGCTCACGCCGCGTTGTATCAGCAAGGCGGCCAGGGTTTCCGAGAGTCCGTGTTCTTGTTGGATGCGGCGAGCGGCCGCGGGGTCGTAGCTGCGATAGACCCAGCGCTTCCTCATTCCGTCTCGACCAAGACAGCGCCGTGGGAAGCCAGATCACGCGCCGCCGGAGTGATGATCGTCTTCTTGTTCACGTAGATCTTTTCGCCCTTGGTGCGGGCCCGGCGTACGTCGTCTTCGCAAACAAACGCTACCGCAACGGCAGCAGGCGCAGCGGGCGCGCTGGGCGACGGGGCCGCCGGCTTGGGCGCCGCAGGAGCGGCCGGCGCAACCGGCGAAGCGTTAGCCAGAAAGGAGTCCACGACACCCTCCACGACCGCGCGCAGGGATGCATCCGCCGTTCCCTTGGGATACGCCTTGGCCGCGGCAACGCCTCGGCTCGCTAAGTATTTCTCCACCGCGCTGGCGATTGCTGGCCGCTGGGGCACAGAGCCGCTGGGCGCCGCCCGTGCGCCGAGGGTGACCAACTTCGGCGGCGGCGCTACGGGCGCAGCGGGGTTGGCCACGTAGGCGCGGCCTTCCTTGCTCTGGAAGGCTTCCGACGCCTCACGCACCTTAAACGCCACGCGCTTCAGGTTGATCAAGTTCAGCGGACCGACGTTGTCGCTAGTTGCATTGCCCGCGATGGCCCCGCAACCGAGCGTCATCGAGGGGGCCACGTTCGTGGTGATGCCCGTCGAGCCCTGCGGCGTCGGCGTATTCACCAAGACGCGAAACGCCGGCATCGCCAAGCCAAACTTCTCGACATTCTGCTTCGACATCGAATAGATGCCGCAGGTATGTCCCCGTCCCCCGAAGTTCAATATGCCTTGGCAAGCCGCGATCGCTTCGTCGAAGTCTTTGACGAACAACACCGACAACACCGGCGAAAGTTTTTCCGCCGATAGCGGATGCTCGCGGCCTATGCCTTTCAGCTCCACGGCCAAGACTCTGGTGCTTTCCGGTACCGGAAATCCGGCCATCTTGGCGATCTTCGGCGCCGCCTGGCCGACGCACTCGGCGTTGATGCGGAAGCCTTCCGTGATGAGCAGCTTCTCCAGTGCCGCCGACTCTTGTTCGTTGCACACGTAGGCGTCGTTGCCCTTGAGCAACCGCCAGACGTCGTCGCGGTGTTTGGCTTCCACCACGATCGACTGTTCGCTCGAACACAGCGTGCCGTAGTCGAAGCTCTTGCCCTCGATCACCTGGCGAATCGCATCGCCGAGATTCGCCGTCGAATCGATCAGCACCGGCACATTGCCGGGACCGACTCCCAACGCCGGCTTGCCGCTAGCGTACGCGGCCCGGACAATCCCAGGACCGCCCGTGGCCAAGATGACGGCCGTGCGCTTGTGACGCATCAGCTCGTTGGTGCCGCCGATCGTCGCCTCGTTGGCGCATTGCACAATCCCTTTGGGCGCGCCGGCTTCTTCCGCCGCAGCCGCCAGCAGTGCCGCCGTCTCGCAGGTGCATCGTCGTGCGCGCGGGTGAGGGCTCAGGACGACGGCGTTTCTCGCTTTGAGCGAGATCAGAACCTTGTAAATCGCGGTGGATGTCGGGTTGGTCGTCGGCAAGATGGCGGCGACCACACCCATCGGTTCGGCAATCTCAATGATGCCTTCGGCTTCATCACGGCGCACGATACCCGCCGTCTTGAGCGGCGCGATGTAGCGGTGCAACGTATCGGCGCCGAGGAGGTTCTTGGCCGTCTTGTCCCGGACGTTACCGTAGCCCGTCTCCTCCACGGCCAACTGAGCCAGGCGTACGGCATTGGCCCGGGCAGCGGCAGCTACGTGGGCGACAACCTCGTCGACGCGCTCTTGGCTAAAGCTCCGATACTGGAGGAAGGCCGCATGGGCGGCGTCAACCTTCTGACGGACCTCTTCGACGGACCGTTGATCCTTGTCCTCAGCCATCGCGGCCTGCGGCTAGTCCGCGCTGCCCCCGGGGAGGTTTTTCGGCATGAGGGGCTCGGTGTCCGCGTGCGGACCGGGGATTACATGGGCGCTGATCAACTCGCCCGCCCTGCGTGCCGCTTCCGAACCGGCGTCCACCGCCGCCTTGACGGCGCCGACATCCCCCCGGCAGGTCACCAACACGAGCGCGGCGCCAACCAGCTCTTTGCCCTCCAGGGTGACGTTGGCGGCCTTGACCATCGCGTCGGCGGCTTCAATGGCGCCGACCATGCC
>CAZYOX010000273.1:0-6263 GCA_964649285.1 uncultured Bryobacterales bacterium
ATATTCCAACCACCCAACCGACCTTCCGTGCCGCGACTGTCAGGGAGCGGTCTTGGGTAGTTGAATTGAGGTGAAGACCGCTCCTTTACAGTCGCGGCACGGACTGGGTGGGCGTCCCCGCGAAAGCGGGCCAGGCGCCGCGCAAACGGGGCGCCATAGGTGTAATATTCCCTAGCATGAGGTCCGTTCTCGTCCTCCTCCTTCTTGCGATTTCGGCGCTTTCCGCCGCCGATTACCCTAGTGCCGAAATTTCTAACGACGTCATCACCGCCAAGTTCTACGTGCCGGATGCCGACAACGGTTACTACCGCGGCACGCGTTTCGATTGGTCCGGCGTCATCTATAGCCTCACCTATCAGGGCCACGAATACTTCGGCGAGTGGCAGGAGTCCGACGACGTCTTCCTGCACGACCATATCACCGGCCCCGTCGAAGAGTACACCACCAACGACCAAGCGCTCGGCTACAGCGAAGCCCTCGCCGGCGGAACCTTTGTGCGCATCGGCATTGGCGAGTTGCGGAGGCCCGACAACAAGGCATTCGAACGCTTTAAGAAATATGAGATCACCGACAACGGCGAATGGTATATCGAGAAGGGCAAGAACTGGATCGAGTTCATCCATGAACTCATCGCTTCCGAGTCAGGCTATGGCTACCGCCTCACCAAGCGCATCACGCTAACGCCCGGCAAACCGGAGCTGATCATCGACCATACCTTGACGAATCTCGGCGATAAGCGAATCGAAACCAACGTCTACAACCACAACTTCTTCGTGATCGACGGCCAGCCGACCGGGCCAGACTTTTCCGTCGAGTTTCCTTTCGCCATCTCCGCGGATCGCGATCTGAAAGGTTGGGCGAAGACGGACGGCGAGCAACTCGTCTATACCCAGCCGATCCCCGAGGGCGACAACATCATCGCTTTGCTCAGCGGTTACGGCGACAGCGCCGCCGATCACGCCTTTACCATCGAGAATCGCAAGGTCAAAGCAGGCGTTCGACTCACTGGCGACAAACCGCTCTCTCGCCTGCTCTTCTGGTCGCCCAGCACGACCCTCTGCCCCGAGCCCTACATCACCATCCAGGCAGGCGTCGGCGAGTCCGACCGATGGACGCTTCGGTATCAGTTCTATACAATCCCGTGACGATTGTCTTTGCTCTCTTAGGCGCGGTGCGCCGAGACGATCGCTTCGTTGAGTTCGATTCCTAGACCGGGGGCGCTAGGCACGCCGATAGAGCCGTTGACAAACAGCTCTTTGGGGGTCAACGTATCGGGGCGCCAATCAACTTCGCCCCACTGCAACTCAAGCAGCTTGAAGTTGCCGATCGCGGCGGACACCGCGACGCTGGCGGCCGTCGACACTGGCCCGCTCGGGTTGTGCGGGGCGACAGCGACGCGGTGCGTGTGGGCCATTTCGGCGATGCGCACCAGTTCGAGCAAGCCGCCGCAGTGCTTCACGTCAGGCATGATCACATCGACCGCTCCCGACTGGCACAACGGCCGGAATCCTTCGACGCCGAATAGCACCTCGCCGCCTGCGATCGGCTGCAAGATCCTGTCTGCAATCTGCTTCGTCTCCTCTATTTCTTCAGGAGCGACGGGCTCTTCATACCAGGCCAGGTCCAGAGGCTCGACCCGCTTAGCGACATCCGCGGCCAGCTCGACGTCGAAAAAGCTGTGGCAGTCGACCATGACGGCAACGTCTTTGCCGACCGCTTCCCGGACCGCCGCTAAACAGCGAACGCCTAGATCGGCCGCCGCCGCGATCTCACTGGCCGGCGAACTCAATGGCGGAAAGCCGTCGAACGGCGCCAGCTTCACGGCCTTGAAACCTTCCGCCGCCGCGCGTCTGGCCGTATCCGCGAATCCCTCGGGCGTACGCGGCTGCGTGGCGCGATTGATGTTGGCGTAAACTTCCAACCGATTGCGCCGTCCGCCGCCTAACAACTCATAGGTCGGAACGCCTCTCACCTTGCCGGATAAATCCCACATCGCCTGCTCGATTGAGCTGAACGCCGTGGCAGCGATCAGGCCGTTGGCGCGCGCCCTGTCCATTGCTTGGGCGCGATAGAAATTGACATCGAGCGGCGAGCGGCCGCGAACGACCTCGAAGAAACCAGTCAGTTCGGCGCGCATGCGCTCAAACTGCTCGGCCGACGTGCCGGCGAAACCGAACGCATCGGACGCTTCGCCCAAACCGGTGAGGCCGTCGTCCGTCCACAGCCGCACGAAGAGCCAAACCGTGCGGCTAGTCGCCCGAACGGGGAGAAGTTCAAATCGCGTCAGAGCGGCCATCTCTCATGCCTTCGTCAGAACCTTCAGACTCACGCCCTCGATCCAGTCTTTGACGTCCTCGCGGTAGGTCAACATGTGCGGCGCCTTGATATGCGCGTGCAGATGATCCAGACTCGCCCACTGCTCCACGATCGTCACCACATTCTCGTCCTTCTGCTGCGCGGACAGTCCCGAGTCGGCGTCAAGCGTCGGGTAATAGTGGATGCAGCCTTCTTCGGCCAGAACAAGCGGAAGGTTGGCATGGAACCTCGCCAGCAACTTCTCGCGACAGCCCGGCTTAACGCGAATGGAGGCGATTACGTCAATCAACCCGACATTATAGGCGCTGCGGCCAGTAGCATCGCCATCGGGCTTATTGGTATGGTTTCGCCCGGTTGAAGGAGCATCATGAACTGTAATTCCTGCGGCGCACCGGTACAAACGGTCGCAAGCTTCTGCCATCATTGCGGCGCTCCGATCGGCGGAGGGACGGTGGCCGTTGCAGAAGCCGAGCCGCCCGTGCGGTTCACCTTCGAGGCCGGTGCGCTAGAGTTCCTAGGACGAAGCTTATTGACGCTGCTCTCGTTTCCCTTTCTGATACCTGTTCCCTGGACCCTTTCCTGGTATTGGAAGTGGCTTGCTGAAGAAGTACGAGCTGACGACGGAGAGTCTCTTCAATTTTGGGGAGCGGCCGCCAACGTTTGGACGACTGTGCTTCTTTACGTAATGCTCTTCGGCTCGTCGATCGGCCTGGGTTTCCTAAAGCGCGAAGACGAGGCCAACCTCTGGCTGTTAGGCGGCGACATCCTGATCCAGCTCTTCTCGATCGGCCTCGGATGGTTATTTACTAAGTGGCTTCTCGATCATGTGGAACGGCGCGGCAAGCGTTGGCGTTTCGATGGCTCGGTCTGGGGATTCATCGGCTGGAACCTGCTCCTTTACCTGTCGTTCCTCACGATTATCGGATGGGCCTGGGTGATCGCCGGCCTCTACAACTGGATCGCGAGCCACGTTCAGAACGTGGGAGGGAGTCTCCAGTTCGTCGGCGCGGGATATCAAGTACTGTGGCGAACCCTGGCTATGATGCTCTTCTGTCTTCCCATCGTCACGTTCCCTTGGGCTATCAGGTGGTATTACGCCTGGCTCATCAGCCAAGTGCAGCTGACGCCCGCCGCCGAGGGTTAGGGCATCTCAAGACGACCGACCAGTTCGCTGGAGGCGCTGACGCCCTGCTCGTCAAGAAATCGATTTAGCTCGCCGGCGATCCGTTGGGGGCTCTTCGGATCCCAAAACGAAGCGGTACCGACCTGCACCGCCGCGGCGCCGCAGAGCAGAAACTCCGCAACATCCTCGCCCGTGGCGATGCCGCCCATGCCGATCACTGGAATGCGAACCGCCTTGGCCGCCTGGTAGACCATGCGCAGCGCGATGGGCTTCACTGCCGGGCCCGACAATCCGCCCATCCCGCCGCCGACCTTGGGCTTGCGGGTACGTGCGTCCACAGCCATGGCTTGTACGGTGTTGATAAGCGAAACCGCGTCAGCGCCGGCGTTCTCTGCCGCTTTAGCCATCTGCGCGATGTCGGTGACGTTCGGCGAGAGCTTGACGATAAGAGGCCGGCTCTTGACCGCGCGCCGGGCCATGCCGACGACCTCGCCTAGCAACTGCGGATCAGCGCCGAACTGCATGCCTCCGTGCTTGGTATTGGGGCACGAGACGTTCAACTCGTAGCCCGCCAGCCCCTCGGCGTCTTCCAGCACGCGCAGCACTTCCACGTAATCTTCTGGAGCATAGCCGAAAACATTTGCGAAGACTGCCGCCTCAAGCTTGGCGAGTTTCGGTAACTTTTCCCGGACGAAGGCCTCAACGCCGACATTCTGAAGCCCAATCGAGTTGAGCATGCCGGCAGATGTCTCGGTGACTCGCGGCGACTTATTGCCGGCAATCGGCTCTCGCGACAGGCCCTTCACCACGAACCCGCCCAAGGCATTCAGATCCAGAATCGAAGCAAGCTCCAGGCCGTACCCAAACGTCCCGCTCGACGCAAGAATGGGGTTTTTCAGCGTGAGTCCACAGAGCTGAGTCGTGAGGTCCGCCACTTGTTTTTCAGGGCCCCGGGGGGGCAGCTGGCGCTGCCACTGGGGCCGGGGCGGCCAACGCCTCGGTCAACACACGCTCGGAAGCTCCGCTAGGCATCGCCGTGCCGAGAAGCCGCGCCAAGACAGGGGCCAACGATGCCGCGTCCACGATCTGGTCGTTGACGCCTGGTTGGAACCAAGATCCGAATAACAGCAGCGGCACGTCTGTGTCGTAGGAGTGTCCCGAACCGGAGGCGGCGCCTCGGCCATCGTCGTAATACTCCACATAGAAGGGAGCCAGAGCGAACATCATGTCGCCGGAGCGCTCCGCATAGTAGCCCCGTTCCAACATGCGCAGCTCTTCCCCCACCGCGGAAGAAGCCTCGGGCGCATAGAACGCTTCCACTCCCGGAAACTCTAACGCCGCCGCGCCGGCCACTCGGACAATGCTCGCTCTTTGATCCGTCGATAGGGTTCCAAAGGACGCATTGAAAGAAAGAAACGGGAAGACGTACTTCTCGACCGCTACATCAGGGAAGTCGCCTAAAGCCTCGTTGACTCGCTGCGCCAGCTCTTCGCCGTCCACGGCTCCTCCGGGCAGATTGGCGCGGGCCACATCGGTGTTCAGCGGCGGCACGCCGTGGGTCGCGGTAAACACGACCGCCGTATCGTCCAGAAGATAACGTTCATCGAGCCAAGCGAAGAGCCCGGCGATGTCGGCGTCGATCTTCATCGCCAGGTCGCGCATCAGCGGCGAGTATGCGCCGGTTTCCAGACTGAGCAGCCCCGGCGCGCCCAGACCGAGTACCAATAAGTCTGGTACATCGTCCTGGCCCATTTCCGCGCTCTCGATGGCCACACGACCCAGTGCAAACACGTCCTCCACGGCAAATGGAGAGGCTAGATACTGTTGCACGTATCGCGGGCCTTCGAGCACACGCAGGGGCGGTGCATCGTCATCCGCGCC
Organism: uncultured Bryobacterales bacterium; assembly: GCA_964649285.1. Classification (GTDB taxonomy): domain Bacteria; phylum Acidobacteriota; class Terriglobia; order Bryobacterales; family UBA6623; genus CAMPKL01. The sequence goes on from CAZYOX010000273.1 coordinate 5,321, forward strand.
AAGGGCTCTCCACTCGCTCCGTTCGCCGTTGACCGGATTTTGCGCATCGTAATCCGCTGCCCATTGCGGCATGGAAGAGTAGTAGGACGAGGTTCGAAGCTCGCCTTGCGAGCCGCGCCACAGACAAGCCAGGGGCCGGTGGCCTCCAAGAAAGACCGCCAAACGAGGATCATCGGCGATGGAAACGATTCGCGATTGCCCGCCTGTGGCCAAATTGAGTTCATCGGCCAGGCTGGAGCCGTTCAGCGAGGTCGGCGTCGGCAGTTGCGGCGAGCCGATGGCTTGGACGACTTCGCGCGAGCGCCGGTCATACCACGAATCCGCAACAATGCCGTGCGTTTCCGGGTAAGCCCCAGTCGCTAGCGTGGCCGCCCCGGCCGACGTGAATGTCTCGGTATAGCCGAAACGCATACGCGGGAAGACGCTGCCTTCCGCCTGCATGCGGCGGAAGCCGTCAGGGCCAAAGTCCAGCTCGTAGCGTTGCAAGTAGTCTGCCCGAAACTGATCGGCAACAATCCATATCGTGAGCCGCGGCGCTTGCGCCGAGGCGCTCGGGCACAGTACTGCCAAGGCCAACAGCCATGCGCAGATGGCGCCGGCCCGAGTAAGCTGGGACGTCTGGGTGTTGTTCGCCAATTGCGACCTGTGAGTGACCTCTACGACATTATCATCATAGGCGGCGGTATTAACGGCTGTTCGCTTGCTCGGCAGGCGTCTGAACAGGGCTTCCACGTCTGTCTATTGGAAAAAGACGACTTCGGGGCCGGCGTTACCTCGCGTTCGACGCGGCTCATCCATGGGGGCCTGCGCTATCTTGAGAATTTCCAATTCGGGGTAGTCAAGGAATCCCTGCATGACCGCCGCGCTTGGCTGGACGAGTTCCTCGGCATCGTCGACCCTCAGCCCTTCGGCAAGTGGCCCACTGTAGTGCGTACAGGTCGCG
>CAZYOX010000274.1:0-6262 GCA_964649285.1 uncultured Bryobacterales bacterium
TGCTTTCGCGCGAACTAGGCAAGCCGGTCAAAGTAGCCTGGAGCCGGGAAGACGACATCCGCTTCGACTTCTTCCATTCGGTCTCGGCGATGTATATGAAGGCGAGCATCGGCGCCGACGGCAAACCGACCGCTTGGCTACAACGCTCGGCCTTTCCGTCCATCTCCACCACATTCGATCTCGCGCAAGAACGCGGATCGGCCGGCGAGATGGGTATGGGCTTTACCGACGTGCCTTTCGCCATCCCGAACCATCGCGTCGAGAACGGCCCGGCCAAGAACCACGTCCGTATCGGCTGGATGCGTTCTGTCGCCAACATCTACCACGCCTTCGCCGTGCACTCGTTCCTGGATGAGTTAGCTGCCGCTGCGGGACGCGATCCAGTGGAATACATGCGCGACATGCTCGGCGAGCCGCGCATCCTCGATTTATCCAAGGAAGCTCCCGAGTACCCCAACATGGGTGCTGACATCAAGGACTATCCCATCGACATAGGCCGTCATATCAATGTGCTCAACACGCTCGCTGAACGATCCGATTGGACGAACCGTCGCCGTGCTCTGCGCGGACGCAAGGGCCGCGGTCTGGGCATCGCCGTGCATCGCAGCTTCCTGTCCTATGTTGGTACCGTCGTCGAAGTCGAAGTCGACGCTCAGGGACGGGTCGCCATCCCGCGGGTTGACACGGTGGTGGATGCCGGCACAACCATCAGCCCCGAGCGCGTTCGTTCACAGTTCGAAGGCGCGGCAGTCTTTGGCTCGTCCATCGCTTTGCTGAGCAAGATTACCGCCACGGACGGACGCATCGACCAGTCGAACTATCACGACTATCAGGTGTGCCGGATCCATCAGGCCCCCAGGCAGGTAAACGTCCACGTCCTCGACAGCGATGCACTGCCTTCTGGCGTCGGCGAACCGGGCGTTCCGCCCTTCGCTCCCGCGCTCACCAACGCCATCTTCGCCGCCACCGGCAAACGCATCCGCGAGTTGCCGTTAGAGGGTCAGAGCCTGGTGTAGAAACCAAGGGGCCGCTCACGCGGCCCCTTTCTTCGTCTTGAACTCCCTATCACCGTGCGGCGTGCGTGGGACCGCGACCTAAAGGGTCCGCGGCTCGGACTACCGCGCCTCAAAATCGTTGCCCTGACCAAACAATAGCCGGATCCGAGCCGCCAAGCTTTAGCTGGCGTCCTCTTCAGTACCTGGCGTTGTACGGCGACAAATGCGACAAATAACGGTCCAAACGGAGCGTTTGCGGGATCGCGTGCATCCAATTACTAGATGGCAAGAAAACGGGGGCCGCTAACGGCTCGCATTGCCAGGAGGTTAGCCTAAGAGAGATATGACCCGCACGATGCTGCGCTCCAAGATCCATCGCGTTGCCGTTACCGAACGGAACGTCGCCTACGAAGGCAGCGTTACCTTGGACGCGTCCCTACTGACCGCGGCCGGGGCGTTGCCCTATGAGCGCGTGGAAATCTACGACGTAACCAACGGCAATCGGTTCGCCACCTACTTCATCGAAGGCGAGGCCGGCAGCGGCGTCTGCTGCGTGAACGGAGCCGCGGCGCACCTAGTCAACGAGGGCGACTTGCTCATCCTCTGCACCTACGGAGAGTTCACCGACGCCGAGGCTTATCTGCACAATCCTCAGGTGGTGCTCATCTCCGAGGGCAACAAGATCAACACGATCAAGGCCTTTGAGCAGCACGGCGTCCGCGTCGGGAGTTAGCGCCTTTTCCGCTCCTAGCAATGCGGCCCAATTCTTATTCGCTCATACTGGCGAAGTCCGGCGATGTACGACAAGGTACGACGACAGCGCGCTGCTTTGCTAAGCTCAGCTTGGTCAGGAGACTCATTTCATGAAAAAGCTGCTCGCCGTTCTGGCTCTAACCCTTGTTGCCGCGCCTCTGTTCGCCCAGGATTCCGGATGGGTTTCTTTATGGGACGGCAAGACCTTCAACGGCTGGAAGAAGGCCGGCGAAAACCCCGACTCCTTCCGGATCGAAGACGGCGCCATCATCTCCAACGGCCCCCGCTGCCACCTCTTTTACGTCGGCGACGTTCATGGAGCGAAGTTCAAGAACTTCGAGCTTGAGGTCGATGTGATGACGCAACCGGGCTCCAACGGCGGCATCTACATCCAGACTGCTTATCAAGAAACCGGTTGGCCGCTGCAAGGTTTCGAGATCCAGGTCAACAACTCACACACGGACTGGCGCCGCACGGGCAGCAACTACCTTGTCGAAGACGTCAAGGAAGTCCCCGCGAAAGACGGTGAGTGGTTTACCGAAAGGATCGTCGTCAACGGCAACCGCATACGCACTTACGTCAACGGCAAAGAACTGACCGATTGGGAGCAGCCTGCCGGTTGGGAAGCCCCCGGCGGCATGACCGGCCGCTTCATCCAAGCCGAAGGCGGCACCATCGCCTTCCAGTCGCACGACCCGAAGAGCCGTGTGGCTTACAAAAACATCCGGATCAAGGTGCTCGACTAGGCCATCGGATCGTAGCTGCCGAACGTCCACACATTGCCTTCGAGATCACGGCAGGCGTAGAGGCGTCCGCCGTACTGTTGATCTTCGGGAGGCGTAATGATTTCCGCCCCTGCCGCCGCGGCTTGCGCATGGTGCGCGTCCACATCTTGGACAACAACATGGACGCCGGCCGTGGCTGGACGGCCCTTCTCTTTCGGCGCGACCAGACGCCCAAACTCATCGTCGCGGGCCGAGCCCAACATGATCATGCCGTTCTGATAGGTTAGTTCCGCATGGGCGATCGTTCCCGCGCCGCCTGGCACGACCAAGTGCTCGGTAAAACCGAAGGCCCGGCACAGCCACTCGATGGCCGCCGGAGCGTCGCGGTAGCGGATTGCCGGAATGACATTAATCGTCGGGGGCACGGACTCATCTTAACGCCGCTGCAGCTGCGGGTTTGGTAGCAATCAGGATTTCGCGGATCGCCTCGCCCTCGTCGCCGGTTAACAATTCGTCCAAGCGGCGATAAACGTAGTCTTTAGTCTCTTTGGGCATGCCGTCAAACGCATCAGAGTAGATCAGCCAACTACAGCGGTACTTCAACAGGCGCGTATTCAGATCCAACTCGCGCAAAGAGCGCCCCTGGTCATCTCGCGGCCCCATTGCGGCGAAGTCAGCGGCAAAGGTCGATGTACCTGTTACTGGTCCGGTTAGCGCGGCTTCTTCGAGGAATAGCAGCTCCTTCACCAGCTGCTCCGCCGGCCGCTCGATGCGCCGTTGCACCGAGGCCAGCGTCGATTCCGACAGCTCGCCAAAACGCTCTTTGACCGAGTCTCTGTAAGCCAATGCGGTACGCGCTTCGCGAGCGGCCAAGGCGATCGCATTATGCATGCGCACCTGGTGCGTCAGCACGAGATGGGCGACCACGTCACTGTGCGGCGTCAGATAGCGGCCGATGCTGAAGCGCCCGGTGAGATCGATGATGTCGACGCCAGGGCCTTGGTCCAGCTGCGCCGTGCGATCCTCGGAGGTGATCACGGCATTGCCGCGGTGTACGCCGCCCGTCTTGCCTGTGACGTACCAACCTCCCCAGCGCTCGGCAAGCGGCGTCGAGGGGCGAACGTCGACACTGCCCTGGCCGAAGTACGGCATCCCTTCCGGATCGGGATAAACCGAGCGCAACACGTGCCCCCGCACGCCATCGCTTCGCGCCGAGTCGTGACACTGCAGGCACGAACCTTGCGTATCCGGCACCAAAGACGCCGGTTGTTTCGGGTCCTGAGCGAGTGTGTAGAACACGGCAGCTCCATCGGCCGTCGCGGCGGAAACCTCCAGAAACGGCCCGTCAGGGACCCAGCCGACATAGACGTCGTCGTTGAAGTAGATCGCGCGGGGATTGGCGGGCGATATCAGCCGGAACTGCGCGCTGGTCTTCGAGAAGACCAGCGTCTGGGAAGAAGTCGGGATGCCGAGGGCATCGAGTAACGAGTCCAGATATCCGCGGCCGCCCGTTTGCTGGAATTTGAGTTGCAACTCCCCGGAACGCAGCCGCTGCTCCAGGCGAGCGATCGGATCCGGACTCTCGGCCGCCCGCAGAGATCCGGTAGTCCACCAGCCGACGAGGGCGCTTGCGACGAGCAGAACCCTAATTGTGGTATTCCAAATGATTCTTTAAGCTTACTTGATGGCGACGACCATCGAGTCTGGCCCAATCAGGTGCTGCTGACTGGTCCGGGTGAATCCGGCGTCCTTCATCCAGCCTTGGCAGTCCGCCCCGGTATAGTCGAAGCCACCCGGAGTCTCGATCAGCATGTTGAGGCTCATTAAGAGTCCGAAGGCGTTTTCGGAGCGGTTGTCGTCAATTAAAGCCTCGTAGATCACCAGGGCGCCGCCGACAGGCAAGGCCTTGTAAGCCTTCTCAATCAGCATCCGCTTCGTTTCGAGGTCCCAATCGTGCAGAATGTGGCCCATGGTCACCACGTCCGCCGCCGGCAGGTCATCGGCGAAGAAGCTTCCTGAGACGAACGAGATACGGTCCTGAAGCCCATTGGCAGCGACATACTCTTTAAAGATCGGACCGACTTCGGGCAGGTCAAATCCAATGCCCTTCAAATGCGGATTGGCGGTCGCGATTTGTACCGCAAGGTCGCCCTGTGCGCAGCCGATATCGACGAACGTCTTGTAGTCGCTCCAGGGCGCTTTTCTCGCTATGGCCATATTGGCGCCGCGGGAGATGCCGGTCATCGCCTTGAGGAACTCCTTGAGGCGCGCCGGTTCGGCATACAGCTTCTCGAAAGTGTCGACACCGTCTTTGACCTCGTTCTGGGGAAGACCCGTCCGCAGGGCCTCGGTCAACGATCCCCAAAAACCATACAGACGATTATTCGCCATCTCCAGCACGCCGCCGATGTACGAAGGCTTGTTCTTGTCGAGAAAGAAATCGGTTTCGGCGGTATTTGAGTAAAGGCCGTCTTCGCGTTTCAGAAAACCGAGAGCGGTGAGTGCATCGAGAAAATCTCGCGCGGAGCGAGGATGCAGCCCAAGTCGGCCCTGCAAAGTTTCGAGACCTTGGGGGTTCTTGGCCAGTTCGCTAAACACCCCGATCTCTACGGCGCTGAGCAGCGTCTTCGAAGCCCAATAGCTCAAGCCGACTTGGAGAATCTTCTCGGGAGAAGGATGATCGCTCATGGCCGCGGCCTCCTGACATATGCAGCTACTTATCGCTAATGCAGGTATTCCGCAGCTCGCCGATGCCCTCGACCTTGACCACGGCGACATCCCCAGGCTTCATGAAGATCGGCGGCTTGCGAGCGAAGCCCACGCCGGGAGGCGTGCCGGTCGACACCACATCGCCGGGTTCCAGCGTCATCACCGTGCTGAGGTAGTTCACTAGATAAGGAATATCAAAGACGAACTGGCTCGTATTGGAGTCTTGCAGTACTTGGCCGTTCAGTTCGAAGCTAATGCGCGCGTTGTGCGGATCGGGAAGCTCATCCTTCGATACCAGCACGGGGCCCATCGGTCCGAACGTATCGAAGGTCTTTCCGATCGTCCACTGGGAGGTGGCTAGCTGATAATCGCGGGCCGAGACGTCGTGAACGCAGGTGTAACCAAAAACGACGTCTTGCCAATCTTTCTTCGCCACATTCCGGCAGCGCTTGCCGATGACGAAAGCGAACTCGGCCTCGTAGTCCACCTGACTGGAAACGCTGGGCAGCACGATCTCATCTTGGTGGCCGCAGACCGCATTGGGGTACTTGGTGAACACGGTAGGCAACTCGGGGATGGCCATACCGGACTCGATCGCGTGGTCGCGATAGTTGAGGCCGATGCAGATGAACTTGTCGGGCTTGGGGACCGGGGCGTGGAGCTTGACGCTATCGAGGGCCGGGTCTCCGGCGCCGGCTTTAAGGCGGGCTGCAGCGGCGATCGCTTCATCGCCGCCTCGCAAGAACGAAATCACATCGGCGTAACCTGCGGCAGCCAAGTCGACGACCTTGCCGTCGATCACGACTCCAGCGCGCGGCCCGGCGCCGGTTGAGTATGTCACGAGTTTCATGTCGGGATGGATCCTCTCTGGTTCGGTGGAACCGAAGGACCATCGTAGCAGGGCGCCGCCGGATTAATTCTCGTTCGCGGCGGCGCGGCGGAAAGCGTCGCGCTGCGCGAGAGTCACGCGGTCCGCCTCAAAGCCCTGTGTGCGCCAAAACTGCGCGGCTTCCGGAGTACCCAGGGGTTGTGTAACGAAAATCTTTGCCGTGGGCGCGATTAACTCGTCCAGCAACAAAC
>CAZYOX010000275.1:0-6201 GCA_964649285.1 uncultured Bryobacterales bacterium
CGCCTCATGCAAAAGGCCATTGACCACGGACTCACCTTCCTCGATAACTCCTGGGACTACAACGACGGCCACAGTGAACGGCTCATGGGCAAAGCCCTCCAGGGCGGCTACCGGGATAAGGCCTTCGTCATGACCAAGTTCGATAGCCGTTCGAAGAAGAGCGCCGCCAAGCAGATCGACGAGTCACTGAAGCGCTTGAAAATCGATCACCTGGATTTGCTGCAACTCCACGAGGTCATACGCTTCGAGGATGTCGATACCTTCTTTGGGGAAGGCGGCGCCGCAGAGGCCCTAACCGACGCGCAGAAAGCGGGGAAAACGCGCTACATCGGCTTCACAGGCCATAAGGATCCGCACATCCATCTGTACATGTTGGGGATCGCCAAAGCTCGCGGCTACCAATTCGACGCCGTTCAGATGCCCGTGAACGTTTTGGACTCCCACTTCCGTAGCTTCACCAACCTGGTTCTCCCCGTTGCTCGGCAGATGGACATTGCCGTCTTGGGGATGAAGAGCATGGGCGGCGGCGTCATCCTCGAAAGCGGCGTCGTGTCCGCCGAAGAATGCCTGCGTTTCGCACTCAGCCAACCAGTTGCAGTCGTCATCACCGGCATCGACAGCGAAGAAGTTCTGGAACAGGCTCTGCGAGTCGGCGCCCAACCGAGACTGACCGAAAAGCAGATCGCTGACTTGAAAGACCGAACCGCCGCGGTTGCGAGCCGGGGAGAATACGAACTCTTCAAGACTTCCAACAAGTTCGACGCAACCGCCAAGAACCTGGAGTGGTTGGGCGAACAGTTCGTCTCGAAGTCCTAATCGCCTAGTCCGCCAGTGCCTTCTTGATTCCGCGGCAAGCCTGACGAATACGCTGCTCATTCTCGATCAGCGAGAAGCGCACGTACCCTTCCCCGCCCGGCCCAAAGCCGATGCCCGGCGAGACCGCCACTAGACCCTTCTCCAGCACCAGCTTGGCGAACTCGAGGGACCCTGCCCAGGCGTAGCGCTCGGGGATCTTGGCCCAGAGGAACATTGTGCCCTTGGGCGACTCAACCGGCCAACCGGCGCGGTTCAGACCATCGACCAACACGTCGCGGCGCTCTTGGTAGTTCTCGCGAATCTTGACGACGTCGGCCTCGCATTCGCGCAAAGCGATGATCGAGGCGATCTGAATCGGCTGGAACGCGCCGTAATCCAGGTAACTCTTGATGCGCGCAAGCGCGTGGATCATCTTAGGATTGCCCAAGCAGAAGCCGACGCGCCAGCCGGCCATGTTGTAGCTCTTGGACATCGAGAACAACTCCACGCCCACTTCTTTGGCGCCTTCGACCTCTAATAAACTCGGCGGCTTGTAGCCGTCAAAACCCAAGTCGGCGTAGGCGAAGTCGTGCACGATCATCGTCCCGTGCTTGTGCGCCCAGGCCACGATCGTTTCGAAGAAGTCTTTTTCTACTACCTGCGTCGTAGGATTGTGCGGAAACGACACCAAAACCATCTTCGGTGCGGGGCCCTTCCGGTAAACGTCTTCGAGACGATTCAGGAATTCCTCCGGCGAGGGCATCGGCAGCGCCACCTTTTCCCCCTCCGCCATGACCACGCCCCACTGGTGGATCGGGTATGCCGGGTCAGGCATCACCACCCGGTCCCCCGGCCCAATGACCGCCGAAATCAGGTGAGCAAGTGAGTCCTTGACGCCCATCGTCACGATCGCTTCGTTGTCGTAGCGCAGAGACACGCCGTAGTTGCGCTCGTAGCGCTGGCACATCGCCTCCCGCAGCCGCCAAATTCCCTTAGAGACCGAATACCGGTGGTTACGGCGGTCTTTCGAGGCCTCGGCCAATTTGGCCACCACAGCCTTCGGCGTGGCCCCATCCGGGTTGCCCATGCCCAGGTCGATGACATCCAGGCCAGCGGCTCGCGCTTTGGCCCGCATCTCGTTGATCATGGCGAAGACGTATGTCGGCAGCTTCGCTATGCGGTAGAACGGCTTGTCTTCGAAGATGCCGCCGCTCGGCGGCTGAGAAGCGGCGGTTGCGTCAACGGTCTGGGACATGGAGTTTCCTCGCTTGGGGGCAGCTGGGCCCATCAGTCTTTTAATTGCCGCTACATCGGCGGGGTGACATAGGCGCACGGCGCGCCCCAAGTCAGCACGACGGTAGGAAGTCGTTCGAATGGTCAACAACCGACGGATTCGACCCCCATTCAAGGCCGAAACCTCCACATGTGCCGGCAAATCTAAGGTAAAGCTATCGCGTTCCGCACTAAGGACTTGCCAACGGGCGTTGATTGCTAGCTCTAGGTCTTCGCTGGAGGAAACGTCAGCCAATTCGACTTGATCGCCCTGTAAGTAGCCGTGCTCCCGGAGAAAAAATCTAATTTCGCCCGGTTTAGAAGCAATTCTCTCGATGTTTTTCCAGTCCTCGCGATAGCCGTTACGGACCCGCTCATTGACTGACTTAGTGGTAACTCCCAATTCCTGAGATACTTCCGCCACAGACAATCCTTGACTTGCCCACGAAGATGCCATCAGCTTTCAGAGTAGCAGGTTCTGAACCGTTCGTGAGCGTTCGGATTACCCGCCGAAAATGACTTCGTGCCAAGGCTCGCCCTGGGATTCGGCTACGCCGGGACATACAATCTGTCCTTGATAGACGTTGAGGCCGAGAAGCAGAGACTCGTCGCGTCGCATGGCTTCCTCCGGACCGAGATTGGCGATCTTGAGCAAATACGGCAGGGTGGCATTAGTCAGCGCCAAGGTGGAGGTGCGCGGCACGGCCGCGGGCATGTTAGTCACGCAATAGTGCTGCACCCCGTCAATCTCATAGACCGGGTCGCTGTGGGTCGTGGGTTTGGAGGTTTCGGAACAGCCGCCTTGATCGATGGCCACATCGACGAAGACGGCCCCTTTGGACATGGCGGCAATCGTCGCCCGCTTGATGACTTTGGGCGCTGCCCGGCCCGGCGCCAGAACGGCGCCGATCAGCAGATCCGCCTTGGCGGCGGCATCCGCGAGCACCTTGGGATTAGAGACCAGCGTCGAGACGCGGCCTTGGTAGAGGTCGTCGAGTCGCCGCAAACGCTCCACGTTGATATCCAATACCGTGACGTGGGCCCCGGTACCGACGGCAACTTTGGCCGCATTCGAGCCGACAATGCCTGCACCGACGATCACCACCTCGGCGGGCGCGACTCCAGGTACACCGCCCATCAAAACGCCCCGCCCATGGTGGGTCTTCTCTAGATACTCGGCGCCGACCTGGGCGGCCAGACGCCCGGCCACCTCGCTCATAGGCTCAAGCAACGGCAGGGAACCGTCTTCTCGTTGCACCGTCTCGTAGGCGATTGCCGTGACGCCGGCATCTCTGAGCTGCCGCGTCAACTCCGGCAAGGGCGCCAGATGTAGGTAGGTGAACAGCACGAGGCCTGGGCGGAAGAATCGAACCTCGCCCGCCTGAGGCTCTTTGACCTTGACGATGATATCCGCCTGAGTCCACACATCCTCGGCGGATTCCACCACAACAGCGCCAGCCTCGACATACTCGTCGTCGGGCATCGAACTGCCTATGCCGGCGCCCGCCTCAACGAGTACTTCGTGACCAGCTTCCTTAAGCGCGTAAACGCCTGCGGGGGTTAGACCTACGCGTGTTTCGTGATCTTTGATTTCTTTCGGGACGCCGACAACCATTTCGTTGCCTCCATAAAGTTAGACACGGCGTCGGTGGTTCGGGTTTCTAGGTTGTCTCGCAAGCTGTAGCGCGTCGGGCGCTCGCCTAGGCGGCAGCGGCAGCAGTGAGCTCGTCGTGGGCGGCGCGGGCCCGCTGGCGCGCCCGGAACAGTCTTACCTTCAGCGCGTTCTCGTTGGCGTTGTAGAGCTTGCGGAGCTCTTTGAGAGTTAGCCCGCTGATCTCTTTGCGCTCTAACAGCTCGCGATCTTCAGCCGGGATGTTGTCGAGCACTACCTTCAGGGTCGCGCGGGCTTCGGCCTGGCGGCTCTCGATGGCGCTCCTGCGGGAACCTTCCATGGCATCGGCAAACGATACCTGCTCCTCCGACAAATCCGCCATGGGAATGTCGGCGACGCGCCGCCTCTTCCGCAGATGGTCGTAAACGGCGTTCATGGTCAGCCGATAGAGCCAGGTCTCGAAGACCTCCACGGTCCGCAGTTGGCCAAGCGACGAGACCAGCCGCAGCATCACCTCTTGGCCGATGTCTTCGACGTCATCTCGCCGGCCGGTCATGCGATAGGCCGTGCCATGGATGCGTTGCTTGTAGGCGTTCGTCAGCGCCACGAATGCTGCGGGATCGCCTGCTTGCGCTTTACGGATCAGTTCGGGTTGCACGGCCATTTCGAAAACTCCTCAAGATCCGCACTTAGCCTGGCGGTCTCGATACAGGATGACGTCCCGCAGGCGCCCGCTAGTTATCCTGGAGGGGTTAAATAGCAGTTAAATAAGGGTTTACAACGTCTTAACAATTTCTAGGCCCTTTGGTTCGATCTTTCGGGGAAGCGCGCCCAGCGCAGGTTGCGTAGAATTGATTCTTGGCTGCGGACATCGAAGACAAACCGCCGGGTGCACCAGAGCCGGAAGCGGGTGCTCCAGCGCAGCAGCATGGGCGTTTTCTTCGCGAGTTCATTCGTAAGCCTGTCTCGACCGGGGCCATCGTTCCCAGCTCAAGCGAATTGGCGCGCTTAATGGCTGATGAGGCCGCGCTTGAGGGCGCGTCGCTAATCGTGGAATTCGGTCCCGGTACCGGACCGATAACCCGGGCGCTCATCGAGAGCAAGCCAGAGGGCGCGAAACTCATCGCCATCGAACGCAACGAAGAGTTTGTGGCCATGCTGCGCGAACGGCACCCCGACTTGGATGTGGTTCATGATTGCGTCCAAGAGCTGCACAACATCTTGGCCGCTCGAGGCGAAACGGCGGCCGACCGCATCGTCAGCGGCTTGCCTTGGGCGGCATTCGACGAATCGCTGCAACGGGAGATCATGCAGGCGGCCCTCGACTCTCTGGCCGACGACGGAGTGTTTGTCACCTTCGCCTACCTCCAAGGTTTTGCCCTGCCGCCGGCTTGGCGCTTCCGCAAGCTGCTGCGCGAGATGTTCACGGACGTCCGGCAATCGGACGTTGTTTGGCGCAACGTGCCTCCGGCCTTCGTGTATACCTGCCGCAAGTAGACTCCCCTGACGTATACTCATGGCCGATCTCCCCGAGGTAGAAGCCTTGAGAGGCCTATCCAGATTCCTCCTGCTGGCCTTAGGCGCCGCCGGTTTCCTGCTGGCGCAACAGCCCGATCCTCATGCCGCTTTGGGAGCGACGCCTGAAGAGGCCCATATCGGCAATCCCGCCTCGATCGCCGCCGGCGCAGTGCTCTACGGGACTTCCTGCAGCGGTTGCCACGGCGCCAGCGCTGAAGGCGGCCGCGGGCCCAAGTTGATTGGCGCCAGAAACATCCAGCGGCTAGGCAACGAGTGGCTGTTCGGCGTGATCCGCAACGGCATTGCCGGGAGCGACATGCCGCCATCCTCCTACGAAGACGAAAAGATTTGGCAACTGGCGGCTTACATCAAGAACCTATCGTCGCCGGCGGGGCGGCAATCCGTGCCTGGCGACCCCGAGGCCGGCCGCGAGGTGTACTACGGCGCCGGACGCTGCATGAACTGCCACATGATTCGGGGAGAGGGCGGCTTTCTGGGCCCCGATCTCAGCAACTTAGGGGTTACCCGGACGCTTACCGAGATCCGCGAATCGGTGCTGGAACCCAATAAGCGATTCAGCCGGGGCTACATGCCGGTTCTGGTCACGCTCGGCAACGGAGAGACGATTCGCGGCGTGGCCCGCAATACTTCGAATTACTCCATCCAGTTGCTCGATGCCGACGGCGAACTGCGCTTGCTCAGCAAGAGCGAGGTGACCAAGGTGGACTTCCCCAAGGATTCTTGGATGCCCGCCAACTATTCCGAACGGCTGAGCCGGCAACAAGTAACGGATTTATTGGCCTTTTTGAGCCGCCAGTCTATCCGACCGATTGAGACGGACAAGGGAGTCGGCCAATGACTCGCGTCATCATTGTTTTCCTCGGCGCGCTGGCGCTCATCACTCCGTCATCGGCCCAAGTCACCTACGAAGACATTCTGAAGGCGCCCAACGAGAACTGGCTGACCTTCATGGGCGACTACCGCTCCAACCGCCACAGCCCGCT
>CAZYOX010000276.1:0-6200 GCA_964649285.1 uncultured Bryobacterales bacterium
GTGATGACTATGGAGGCGCTCCAGGGCGTCAGCTTGAGGCAACGGATCGATGACGGGTCGCTGACGGTGGCCCAAGCGGTCGATGTCGCCTGCCAGGTGCTGTCGGCCTTGGATTATGCCCATCAACAGGATGTCGTCCACCGGGAGATTACTCCGGCGACGATCTTTGTCGGCCCTGACGGCGTCGCCAAGCTGACTGGTCTGGGGCTTGCGAAGCAAGAGCATGACCCGGCACTAACGCAGATCGGCGCCGTGATCGGAGCGGTCCACTACATGTCTCCCGAGCAGGTTAAGGGGCAAGGGGACATCGATGGACGAGCCGATATCTACGCCCTCGCAACAGTACTCTACGAGGCCGCGACCCGCAGGAAACCGTTCGATTCGCAGAGCCAGTTCGACGTCATTCAGGCGCAGGTGATGCAAGCTCCCGAGCCGCCGCACCAAGTTTCTCCGCAGGTCACCGCGGAGCTAAGCCAGGTCATTCTCAAGGCCTTACGGAAGGACCGCGACGACAGATTCCAAACGGCCGGGCAATTCCGCGAGGCCCTGATGCAATTGCGCGCCGCGCCGCTCACGGAAACTGAAGCCGCGAACGGCCAGCAGTTGCTCGACATGCAGAGGCTTGCCCGCCAGTTGGAGTTTGCGCGCGGGCCGGCTCCGGTTGCCGAGCCTATGCCTGCCCTGCAGGCAAAGCGCTTAGAAGAAGCGGTCGGGGCGGCGCCAAGAAACCGTAGGCAGTTGCCTGACTGGACGCGATCCGCGCCCGTTGCCATGGACGAGCCGAAGGCAGCTGCGTCCCCTCCTGCGCAGTCCGCTCCGGCGGTCTCGCTATGGGGTCTCGATGGCTGGAAAAAAAGGGATCTGGTGACGATTTCCATTCTGGCGTTCGTCATGTCAGCGGCCGCCGTCGTTGCGCTCATGATTTGGCTAGGATTGTGACTGGCCCCGCAGCGCGTACACGATTGCGTGGCGCCGCCTGATTTGCTTGAATGAAGCCTAGCGGCCCGACAACACGAACCGTGGAAGAGAACCTGAAACACTTGATGCAGAAGCTAGGGCACGCGATCAACGAATCGCTGTCCGAATCGGAAAGCATAGAAGAGGTGCTGGGCGAAATCCAGCGCGAAGGCTACGACGTCTTCTTGGTGCTCGAGGCGACCATCGGTTTCAACGAGCGGGCCGCTCGAGAGTCCGATCCGGCCTCGAACGAATCGTTCTCCGACCAAGACCACGCCTTCCTCAAGGCGCTGAAGATCACCGTCAAAGAGTAGTTAGTCTTCGTCACCCGCATCGTCGGTCGCGGCCTTCTTCGAGGCCTTCTTCCGGCTAGCCTTCTTGGCGCTCTTCTTGGCTGCCTTGCGCTTAGCGGCCTTCTTCTTGGCTGGCTCCGGCTCCTTTTCCTCGGGCTCCTCAGCGGGAGCCGCATCGTCTCCCGCGGCGGCAGCAGCTTGAGAACCGTCTTCCGAGTAGCCTTCGTCGCTCATTTGGCGGCGTCCATCCCGGCGACGCCGTCTGCGGCGCACCCCCGAACTCGTCTCCACGTCGGGAGGCGCCTCCGCAGACCCTTCTTCGTCAATCGCAGCCGTCAGCGCGTCCCCTGGCTTGAACCGCAGGACGTTGCGGTCGTCCGGGATCGATCGCAGCAGTTCTTCGGCCTCGGCGAAATCGAGCAGCGCCGTGAAGTCCTCGAAGCCGAGTTTCTTGGCTGAGAAACGCGGCTCATCCGTGCGTATTAGGGCCTCGACCTCACGGGCCGGAATACCCATCTGCAGTAGTTCCATGTGCGGAGCCAGCAGTTGCCGTAGACGGTCTCTCGGATCCATCGCCTCCGACGACTCCTCCGCCTCCGGGGCGGTATATTGCGGCGGTCCGCTCTCCTCGCGCTGGGTCGGCGTCCGCGAATCCCTCCCCCTGCCGCGTCCGCGTCCGCGTCCCCTGCCGCGTCCGCGCCGTTCATGAGGTCGCCCAGCCAGGCCCTCCGTTTCAGCTTCAGGTTGCGGCGCGGAGATCTCCGCTTCCGCCGCCTCAGAGACCTCACCATGCTCAGCCGCCTCCGCCGAGCGTTCGACTACGTGGTGGTTATCGACGGTAACCACCTTGATGTAACCCTCGGAGACGAGCTTTTCGGCCAGACTCGAGAAGGAAGTTACGCCGTAATCCCTTTCGCTGAATGCCGGATCCAGCTGCAGCATCGTGCTCTTCAACAGACCCAACTGGGGCTGTGCGCCGCGAACTTCTAGGGCGTTCAGCGCTCGATCGACCAACGGCATGATCTGCGATACCGGCTGAGCGTCGGCCCGAGGCTGCTGTGGTGCTTGACGTCCGCCGCGGCCCCGCCGGGATCGGTTCGGCAGGATGTCGAGCAGCGATTCGTAGCTAATGAATTCGTGACAGTTGCGCTGCAGAATCTTCGACGTAAACTGTTTGCCGCCAACAATATAGACCCGCTTGTTGTACTGCTTGAGCTTATTGACCAACGACATAAAGTCGCTGTCCCCGGAAATAATCGCGAACGCATTGATGTGGTCCCGCGTCACGGCCATCTCAAAGGCATCCAGCGCTAGATTGATGTCCGCTCCGTTCTTGTCGCCGCGCGGGGTGGAATCGCGCTGCACCATGTGGACGCCGAACTCCGAGAACGCCCGAGTAGCCTCCAAGTGGTGGCCCCAGTTGCCGTAAGCGATCTTGGCGACCACTTCGCCCCGTTGCTTGATCCCTTCCAGAATGATCGCGATGTCGAGGTCTCGGCCGAGAGTCGTCCGAACGCCGATCTCGATGTTGTCATAATCGATGAAGACGGCGAACTTTAGGTTTTCTTCCACCCATAGAGTATATCTCCGCCAGTGCACCTTAGAAACAATATTTGGTGACAATGTTTGGGGTTACAGGCCGCCTCCGGACGCTTGGTTGCGGCATACTGTTACAGAGCTTCCGGGTCTTTTTCGATGTCCGACAACCAAGCCGCGACGAGCGTAAAGGCGGCGGCCGACAATTCCATTTCGGTCTCGGTGGAGATCCGCCGCGGTAAGGGCGTGCTCCACCAGTTGAGCGGCGTGATCTTCCGTCATGGCGGCGACGTTTCGTCGGTCGCCATCCTCGACAGCGGTCGTGAGATCGAGACCATTTCTTTTGAAATCAACGAATTATCGAATCACGAAGGGTTGCTCGCCGATCTGCGCGGGGTGAGCGGAGTCCAACGAGTAATCGAAAATCCCGCCATGAGAAAGATCTTCGGCAAGAGGATCATCATCATCGGCGGCGGCGCACAGGTCGGGCAGGTGGCCATGGGCGCTGTGGCCGAGGCGGACCGCCATAATCTCCGCGGCGAACGAATCTCGGTCGATACCATCGCCCTGGTCGGCGAAGAGAACATCGCCCAGGCGGTTCGCGCCTGCGCCCGTCTTCCCCGTGTTCGGGTGCTCGTATTGGCTGGAGCCCTCATGGGCGGAGATATCGAAGTCGCTGTACGCGAAGTCAGGGAACGCGGCCTAGAAGTCATCTCGCTCAATATGGCCGGTTCTGTGCCGGATGCCGCCGATCTGGTCGTAACGGACGCCGTTCAGGCAGGCGTCATGGCCGTAATGGCTGTCTCCTCCACCGCTACATTCCGCATCTCGCGCCTCAAGCGGCGCGTTTTCTAGGGAGCTTCCTAGCAGTACGGGATCTTCTATCCCGCATAGGTGCCTGACCCCAGTCCGTCTGCGGCGGTTCACTGATAGCTTACTAGCGTTCATAAGGTCGACAATCGGCCTGTGCAGACGACCAACATGAGTTCAACGACGGCGCGGCCGACGTCTGGCCACGCCAGTTACGACTACTCCATGGACATGGATACATTCGTTCCGCGGCCTCCCAAGTCGCTGGAAGAAGCGGGCGTTTCCGCCAGTCTTGTCGAACAACTCATTCTCAAGAATCTCTACTTTCGCGGCGAAACGACGGGCCGTGAACTTGCCCGCATCCTCGGATTGCAGTTCAGCGTCATCGAGAGCGTGGTCGAGTTCCTCAAACACGCCCGCTTGGTCGAGGTGAAGCGCGCCTCCGGAATCGGCTCCATTTCCTCGGTGTTTACTTGCTCGGAAACCGGGCGAGTTCGGGCCAGGGAGTATCTCGACAATAACCAGTTTCTTGGGCCCTGTCCTGTGCCCTTGCGCGACTACACGCAGGCCGTGCGCGCCCAAAGGGTCAAGCCGGGCTGGATGACCATCGACAACCTGAAGAAGGCGTTTTCGGCCGCAGTGACGACCGATGACTTCTTCTCCAAGCTGGGTCCGGCCGTGAACTCCTTCAAGTCATTGCTGATCTATGGCTTGCCAGGCAACGGCAAGACCTTCCTTGCCGAGCAGCTCTTGCACGCCGAAGCCGAGACGATCTTCGTTCCCTTTGTCATCGAAGCAGACGGCCAATTCATCAAGATTTTTGACTCGCTCTATCACGAAAGAGTGGAAGAGGAAGTCGAAAGCGTCTTGGTGCAGGCGGAAGAGAAATTCGATCGGCGCTGGGTCCGATGCCGCCGTCCGTTCATCACCACCGGCGGTGAACTGACAATGGAAATGCTCGACCTGATGTTCATCGAGAACGCCAAGATCTACGACGCGCCGTATCAGCTCAAAGCCAACAACGGCATGTACCTAATCGATGACTTCGGTCGTCAGCAGATCACTCCGGCTGAACTGCTGAATCGCTGGATTTATCCCTTGGACCGCGGCCGCGACTACCTGATGTTCAATACCGGATCGAAGATTGAAGTGCCTTTCGAATGCTTCTTGATCTTCTCCTCCAATTTGAATCCTCATGACCTTGGCGATGAGGCCTTTCTGCGGCGCCTCGAATACAAGATGTACATGGGCAATCCGAACGAAGACGAATTCGCCTCTATCTTTCATGGCTACTGTCGCAAACTAAAAATCGAATGTCCCGTCGGACTGTTGGCGGAAGTCATTCGCAAGCACTATCGCGAGGCCGGCAAGAACTTCCGGCGCTGCCATCCGCGCGATGTCCTCGACGTAGCCGTTGACTTAATCCGTTTCGAGAAACGTCCCTACGTGTTGTCGCGGGACCTGCTCGACAGAGCCTTCGCGCTGAAATTCGTCCCGTTGGACGCGATGGAAGACTAAGGCGCAACAAGTTAGGGGAGGATTGTGCGCCGGGGAGTTTTCCGCTTCCCGGCGCCCTTTCGTTTCTACGGCGTTCGTACGATGATGCTCTTATTCCGATGCATTTTCATGAGTTCCTGGCTCTGCGCCTGGTCGAAGAGCACGAAGACGGCGTTACCGTCGAGCTTCCCCTGCGAGACGAATTCTCCAATTCAGACGGCAACCTGCACGGAGGCGTAACAGCCGCGATGATCGACGGGGCCCTTGGCGTTGCCATCCAGAGGCGCTACAGAGGAGAACGTCGCGGTACTACGACGGAGATGAAGGTAAATTACCTGCGGCCCGTGCGCCAGGGAGTGCTGACCGCCCGCGCGCGCATCATCAAGGCGGGCCGCACCTTGGTTGTGGGCGAAGTGAACGTCTTTGACCAAGAAAGCCGGCATATCGCCATAGGGCTGTTGACGTACATGTTGGTCTAGCGAACTCACCATATAGGCGTGTTAGAGTGAGGCGGAGGAGACCGACGATGCTGCGAATAGCGACGGTTGCGATTAGCGTTTTCCTACTGAGCGCTTGTTCTAATTCGGAGGCGACGCCCGCCGCGGCCGCTCCGGAATCAACGGCGCCCGCTGCACCGACCGCGTCGTCCGTCGCGACAGAGACCGCTGCTCCGCCGGTATCGGCTCCCGCGCCTGCCGCTCCTCCGAAAAGCGATTCCGCCCTTAGCTTCAAGGCCTACGGCGGACGCGATATCGCCATAGAGGACTACAAAGGTAAAGTCGTCATGGTGCTGTTCTTCTCCACCGACTGTCCGCATTGTCAGAACACGGCACGCATCTTGGCGCCGATCTATCGGGAGTATCAGGCCAAGGGCGTCGAATTCCTCGGCGTGGCTGTTAACCCATCGGCCGCACAGAACCTACCTGCATTCGTCTCGCAGTATGCAGTTGAGTTTCCCGTGGGTGTGGGTACCAGCATGCAATGGTCGTCGTTTGCTAAGTTCTCCGTGACCAAGCGAGCCTACGTACCGCACGTTCTCTTCGTCGGCAAAGATGGAAAGGTCGCCGAGGACCATCCGGGCGAAGATACCGCCTTCTGGCAAGATCA
>CAZYOX010000277.1:0-6195 GCA_964649285.1 uncultured Bryobacterales bacterium
CGGCGCCGCCCTGGGCCTGGCCATCTCGGTTTCCAAGGACGATGCAACGATGCTCTCGCGTATTCCGGAAGTCGAAGCGATGCTCAACCGCGCCATCGAACTCGATTCCGCTTGGGACGACGGCTCCCTGCACGCTTTTGCCGTCACCTTCGAGGGCGCCAAGCCGAGCGGCGGATCGCGCGAGGCCATCGATAAAAGCTTCCGCACCGCCGAGCGGATGTCCGGCGGTAACGATGCAGGGCTTTACGTGGCTTACGCTGAGAACGTGGCGATCCCCGAGCAGGACGCCGTGCTCTTCCGCGAGATGCTGGGCAAAGCCTTGGCCATCAACCCTGATGCCGTTCCCGCCCGGCGGCTTGCTAACTTAATTGCTCAGCGTCGCGCGCAGTGGCTGCTGGACCGTATAGGGGACTTGTTCTTGATCGTTCCCGAAACGACCGATACGAGAGGAGGCCGCTAATGTTCACGATCTGCCGCAACCTGTTGACTGCCGTTCTGTTTGCCGGCTTGCTCGCTCCGGCGCCGGCCCAACGCGGAGGCGGCGCAGTGCGCATCAACCTGGGCACGGTCGTTCCCCAAGGCTCGGCCTGGCACGAAGTGCTGGTGCGCATGAAGCAGGACTGGGCGACGATCTCCGGCGGACGAGTCGACCTGCGCATCTATCCGGGCGGCTCGCTCGGCGACGACGTGGAGATGCTGCGGAAAGTCCGCATCGGCCAGCTGCAGGCCGTCGCCGTAACCAGCGTCGGTTTTTCGCGCATCGACGACAGCATCGAAGCGCTGCACATTCCCATGCTGTTTGCCAGTTATGAAGAGCTGGACTATGTCCGCGAGAAGATGGCCCCGAAGCTGGAGGCGGCCATGAGCCAGAAGGGCTTCGTCGTGCTCAACTGGTCTGACGGCGGTTGGGCCCAGTTTTTCACCAAGACGCCCGCGAAGACGCTCGACGACCTTCGCCGAATGAAGCTCTGGATCGGCGCCGGCGACCCCAAGGCCGAACAACTCTACCGGGATTTCGGCATGCGGCCCACGCCGCTGCCAATGACTGAGATGCTCACGGCCCTGCAAACGGGTCTGATCGAAGCCATTGACGTTCCTCCGCTGTTCGCCATGCTGGACGGCTCCTTTCAGCGGGCGCCCTACATGACCGACATTCGCTGGGCGCCAGTCATGGGCGGCACCGTAATCAGCAAACAAGCCTGGGAGAGCGTCGCTTCCGATCTACGGCCCAAGCTGCTTGAGTCAGCCCGCAAAGCCGGGGAAGAAATGCGCGGACGCATACGACAACTGGGCGAAGATGCCATCGGCCAGATGAAGCAGCGCGGTTTGACGGTCGTTCCCGCCGACCGCGCCGCCTGGCAGAAGGAAGTGGAAGCGGGGTATCCGAAGATGCGCGGCAAGCTGGCCCCGGCTCCGCTGTTCGACGAGGCCATACGGCTGCGCGATGAATTCCGCGCCAAGCGCTAGCTAGCGTTTGTAGCCGATCGCCCGCAGGAAGCCCCTACGCGCTTCAATCTCCTGGGGGCCTTCGACGCCGAGTGGGCTCTCGCCGTCGATCACGCCTAGCACGCCCCGGCCTTGTTGGCTTTGCGCCACGATGACCTCTAGAGGATTGGCCGTGGCGCAAAAGATGCGCACAACTTCCTGGCAGTCCTTGATCCGCGGCAGGACGTTGATCGGGAATCCGTCGCGCATGACCACCACGAAGATATGCCCGGCGCCGATCAGCTCGGCGAATTCGACGGCCGCGTCCTCCAACTTCTCGTCGTTGCCGTCGTGGCGGATCAGGCGATGTTGGGAGGCCTCGTTGAAGGCGATGCCGAACTTCATCTGCGGCACGGTCGAAACGATGATTTCGTAGATATCCTCGACCGTCTTGATGAAATGCGACTGCCCTAGGATGATGTTGCAGCCTTCGGGGCTCTCAATGCGAACCGTGCTCAAGTCCATCCGGTCTATTCTAACGATCGCGCCGTACAAAGGCTCTTCGGGCAGCGTTATACTGCGCCTAATGCGTCGGATTCTTCGGTCGGGCCCGGTCGTTTTGGCCTTGTTGGGCGCCTCCCTAACAGCGCAAGAAAAGCAACCCGACGCGGTGGCGCCTTACTATCCGTCCCCTCTTCCCGTGGTCAAGCAAATGCTGGAACTCGGCGAGTTGAAGGCCGGCCAGTTGCACTACGACCTCGGCTCCGGCGACGGCCGTTTGGTCATCGCCGCGGCCCGGGACTTCGGCGCACGCTCCGTCGGATTCGAGATCGACCAAAAGCTCATTGACGCCAGCCGTCAGCAAATCGCCGACCTCAACATCGGCGAACGGGCCAGGATCGAATCGCGTGATTTGTTTGCCGCCGATTTCTCCAAGCCCGATCTGATTACCGTCTACCTGTTACCCAAGGCGCTAGAGCGTCTGCGGCCGCTCCTGGAAAAGCAAATGAAGCCCGGCAGCTTGCTTGTATCGCACGATTTCATGGTTCCTGGCTGGAAGCCGGACAAGGTTATCACCATCGACGAAGAGCCGGACACCGCCGACCTACTGCATTCCATCTACATCTATCGCCGCTAGCGATCATCCGCAAACATTGAGAGTCCTTAACTGCGCCATTTTCGCCGCCCTGCTCTGCTCTTGTGCGGCGCCTGATCCTCCCGTCGCCGCCGAGGCCGCTCCCGAAGGCGAGTTGCTAGCGACGTACTACCCGACACCGGAACCCGTAGTCCGAAGAATGCTGGAGTCCGTTGAAGTAAAGCCTGGCGAGATCCATTTCGACCTGGGTTCAGGCGACGGGCGCATCGTCCTAGCCGCCGCCCGCGATTTCGGCGCCGACTCGACCGGATACGAGATCGATCCCGAGCTCATTGAATTGAGCAGCAACCGCATCCGCCGCGCAGGCCTTGCCGGCCACGCCCGCATTCTGGGCCAGGATCTGCTCAAGGCCGACTTCGGCAAGGCCGACGTCATCACCGCCTTCCTGACGCCAGAAGCCTACGTACAGTTGGAACCGATCTTGCGGTCCGAGGTTCGGCCGGATGTTCGCATCGTCGCCTACAAGTTCCCCGTACCGGGCTGGCACGCGGACGAGATCATCGCGCTGGAAGACCCTGATCCGGAGATCCCGACGCACGAAATCTTCGTCTATCGCCGCGCGCCGGCGCGGGGCGAGTAGCCAACCTCGCCGCCGCTTCGAGTCTCGACCCCATCTGGCATTGCGGCTTACACTCATACTCATTCGAATGCGCTGTCCTGCCTGCCACGAACCGGCGATCGCCCTGGAGCTCAATGGCGTTGAGATCGACCGATGCCCTGCCTGCGCGGGCATCTGGTTGGATGAAGAAGAAATCGCCTGGCTGGCTCGGCGTTCCCCAGACGCTTCCCGACCGCTCGCCGATGCGCTGCTGAAGCGCGAGGCGGGACCGACCGGAAAACGGCGCTGTCCTCGTTGCGACAAAAGCATGCGTCAAGAAGCCCTATCATCGGTCGAACTTGACCGTTGTCCCTTGGGACACGGCATCTGGTTTGATGCGCTCGAAATCGAGACGTTCCTCGCAAGTTCTCAGCAAGGAGACTCCGCTGCCGCAGCCGCCGCAATCGCTGATATCCTTGGACGCAAGCCGCCGCCGATTCCCGTAGTCGAATAGGAGCCTCGACCCATGAGTGTCTTGTTGATCTTCTTTATCGCCTTCGCCGCTGTAGCAGCCGTGCTGGTTTTTTGGGCGGTGGGAGCTTACAACGGCTTGGTCGGATTGCGCCAGATCGTTCGCAACGGCTGGGCGCAGATTGACGTGCAACTCAAGCGCCGCCACGATCTGATTCCCAATTTGGTCGAGACGGTCAAGGGGTATGCCACGCACGAGCGGGAAACGCTGGAGAGAGTCGTACAGGCTCGCGGCGCCGCGGTCAGCGCTAAAGGTCCGGCAGCGCAAGGCAAGGCGGAAGGCGAGTTGGGACAGGCCTTAGGCCGCTTGATGCTGCTCGTGGAACAGTATCCGGATCTTAAAGCCAATCAAAACTTTCTCGCTCTACAAGAGGAACTGACCTCGACTGAAAACAGAGTCGGTTTTGCCCGGCAGGCATATAACGACTCCGTGATGGCCTATAACACGCGTATCGCAACAGTGCCGACGAATCTTATCGCCAACGTTTTCTCCTTCACGCCTGAACAATTCTTCGAAGTCACCGTGGCGGCCGAACGCGAAGCGCCTAAAGTCAGCTTTAACTAACCCATGTGGGAAGCGATCCGCGCCAACCGTCGCCGCTCGACGTGGTTGATGCTGGCGATGGGCGCCGTGCTCATAGCGCTGGGTGCTTCGATCGGCATCCTCGGGGCCTCTTGGGCCGGCCGGCCCACCCCCGATAACCAACTTATTGGGGCCCTATTGGGTTGCTTGCTGGCCATCATCGTCTGGCTCGGCTCCTGGCTCTACACGGCCGCCGACGGCGACGGTCTGGTCTTGCGTTCGGTCGGAGCCCGGCGCATTGAGAAGGCGGACCACCCTCGCCTGTGGAACATTGTCGAGGAGATGTCGATCGCTGCCGGTATGGGAACCATGCCGCGCATCTATGTCGTCGACAGCAGCACTCCCAACGCCTTTGCCGTGGGCCGCGATCCGAAAAACAGTTCCGTCGCCTTCACTTCAACGCTGCTGCGCACGCTGAACCGCGACGAACTCCAAGGAGTCGCGGCTCACGAGATTGGTCACATCCTCAATGAAGACGTCCGCTTTATGACGCAGGCCGCCGTCTTGGTCGGTGGAGTCGAATTGCTGTCACAATTCCTTATCCGGATGGGACCGCTAGGCGGCCACAACCGGCGCATCGCCGGCGCGGGCGGCAACGGAGGCGGAAGCGGCAACAAGGGAGGCGGCGGCGGTGCGGCCCCGTTGATGGCCATCGCCTTCTTAGTCGCGATTCTCTCCCCTTTGGCGATCCGCCTGCTTTATTACGCTTGTTCGCGCACGCGCGAATACTTGGCCGACGCCACATCCGCCCGGCTGACGCGCTACCCCGAAGGACTGGCCTCAGCGCTAGAGAAAATCGCGGCGCATCAAATGACGGCTCCGGCCGAGGTCAATAGCGCCGTGACGCCTCTTTATATCGTCAATCCCTTGGAGCGGCTGCATTTTTCGGGGATCAGTTCCACGCATCCGCCAACAGAAAGCCGGATCAAGATCCTGCGAGCTATGGGCGGCGGAGCCGGCTACGTAGACTACGAGGCCGCGCTGAAGAAGGTGGAGGGCGAGCGTGTGCGTCTGCCGGAGTTGGAGTTGGCGGCAAGAACCGGCGAGCATCTCCGCGCGAGATCTGCTGATTCGAATCAGGATCCGATGGAGGACCCGGTCAGCCGCGCTCACGCCGCCCTGGATCTGGTCGATGTGCTCGCCGGATACACAACGGTACTTTGTCCTTGCGGCCTGCGCCTCAAGATGCCTCCTGAATCGGACGCGGCGCACGTCGGCTGTCCGCGCTGCGGCCGCGTCTTGGATGTACCGCGCACAGCAGCGGAAAAGACCGACCGGCCTGCCACTCTGCCTGTGGTTGTCGAAGAGGCTGGCGCGTTGCACTATAAGCGAGCGTCAGATGACTGGGAAGCCTTTAGCTGCACCTGCGGGCAGACGATCCAACTGGGCGCGGGCTACCCGCTGGACTACACCATCTGCGCCAAGTGTCACCGGCGGATCGAAATCGCTCCCAAGGCCTAATTGACGCCGCAACCTGGACTAGAATGAAGTCCATGGCTGACGAAAAACAGAAAGAGAATCTTTACAAGGCGACCTACTTGGGCAGCGGCTCGTTCCAGATTACCAAGCCCAAACGCCGTGCCTCCAAGCTACACTTGGCGCGCGTTCACGACGGCCGCAAGCGCGCCCGCCGTCACTAGTTGCGGAAAGGAATTGGAAAAGCCCCGCGAACGATAAGCTGAATGGGCATCAGCTTCTCGTGCGGGGCTTGGATAGCAGAGGAGGGGAGGCGCCTCTGACTAGGATCCCGCTGGACGCTGCCGCCCTCGCGCTGTCGCCCGCAAGATGACAGCCAAAGCGCCCCACTGCATCACGAACGCCAAAGCGACGGACGCGGTGAGCGAGGCGACGACGACAACAGATGTCCAAAGCGGTTCCATGTGGCGCGGGAATGCAAGCCGGGCGCCAATCCCAAAGGGTGCGAAAAAACGTGGGATTTCACCTGAACCAGGCGCGCCACTA
>CAZYOX010000278.1:0-5154 GCA_964649285.1 uncultured Bryobacterales bacterium
AGCGACGACATCGTTGACCTCGTCGGTGTAGGTTACCGGCGCGAGATATCCGGTGGCGCCAGCCTGACCCACGGCGGCGTACAACCCGGATATCGCAAACATCAAACCGGCGACGGCCCAAGTCATCTGTCATTAGAGAGTCAACTGTCCAACGTCCTCTTGATCCGCTGGATTTGCGATTCGTATTCGGTGAGCTTTTCCTTGATGCCGGTCACAACCGAGTCCGGCGCCTTAGCCAAGAAGGCCTCGTTGCCCAACTGCTTCCGCGCCCCGCCTGCCGCCTTCTCCAGGGATTCCAACTGTTTGGCGAGCTTCACCTTCAGAGCCTGCTTCTGTTCTTCCGGCAGCTCAATTTGCAGGTCGAACTCCGCCGTATGGTGCGTTGCCTTGCCTTCGGGACAATGCCCCTCCGCGGCCGACAACGTCACGCAAGCCAGCCGCTCCAGCGCGTCGGCCTGCTCCGAAGCCACCGCACGCACTTCCGCACTCGGGGAATACAGAATGCCCGTCAGCGGATTCCTCGGCGGAATATTCATCTCCGCGCGCAAATTACGGACGCCTGTCGTCGCCTCTTGCAGCACGTCCACCTGCCGCTCGGCCGCTGCGTCGCGCCGCCCCGCCTTCGGCAGCGGATAACTCGCCAAGGCCAACGACTTTGCGCGGCCCGGCGTATTCACCGTGAGCCGCTGCCACAGCTCCTCGGTGATGAAGGGCGTAACCGGATGCAGCAGACGCAAGGCCCGCTCCGTTGCCGCCAGCATGTTCCTCCACTCGTTCGTCAGACCCGTATCGTCTTGAAAATTGAGCTTCTTCAATTCGATATACCAGTCGCAGAACTCCTTCCAGAAGAACTGATAGAGCTGATTCGCCGCCTCGTGGTAGCGAAACTTCTCGATGCTTTGATTCACCTCGGCGGACACCGCATCCAAACGCGAGAAAATCCAGCGGTCCGCCAACGGAACCTCACCCGTGGCCTCCGATGCCAACGGTTCAAAGTCGTCCAAGTTCTCCGGCGTCCAAGGCTCCGCGCCCGCCTTCTCCAAGCTCATGAAGACGAAACGCATCGCGTTCCAAACTTTGTTGGCGAACGTTGCATACCCGGCAATGCGCTCCTCGCTCAACACCACGTCCGACCCCTGACCAGCTGACGCCACCAATGCGAAACGCACCGCGTCAGTGCCGTACTTCTCGGTCATCTCGATCGGGTCGATGACGTTGCCCTTCGTCTTCGACATCTTCTGCTTGTCCGCATCGCGCACCAAGCCGTGGATCAGCACTTTCTTAAACGGCGCCTCGTCCATCATGCCGATGCCCAGCATCGTCATCCGCGCCACCCAGAAGAATAGAATGTCGAATCCCGTAATCAGCAACGAGTTCGGGTAGAACGCCTTCAAATCCTCTGTGTCGTGAGGCCAACCCATCGTCGAGAAGGGCCACAATCCCGAGCTAAACCAAGTGTCGAGCACGTCGTCATCTTGCTTCAGCGCACGCCCTCCCGCCATGCGGCGCGCTTCTTCCTCCGAGCGCGCCACGAACATCTCGCCGTCCTCCGTGTACCAGGCCGGTATGCGATGTCCCCACCACAACTGCCGCGAGACGCACCAGTCGCGAATGTTGTGCATCCACTCGAAGTAGTTGCGTCGCCACTGCTCGGGCATGATCTCCATCTCGCCCGATTCCACGGCCTTGATCGAGGGCTCGGCCAGCGTCTTGGTCCGGACGAACCATTGAGTGGAAACGCGCGGCTCGACGGCCAGACCCGAACGCTGGCTCTTGCCCACGTTGTTCACGTAGTCCTCGACCTTCTCGATCAAGCCCTGCGCTTCAAGGTCCGCCACGATTCGCTTGCGCGCCTCATAGCGGTCAAGGCCTTGGTACTTTCCGCCGTTCTCGTTAATCTTCGCTTCCACATCGAGAATATTGATGATCTCGAGCCCATGCTTCTGCCCCGCCGCGAAGTCGTTCGGGTCGTGCGCGGGCGTGATCTTGACGATGCCGGTACCAAAGGCCGGGTCGACGAACTCGTCGAAGATCACCCGCAGCTCGCGTCCCACCAACGGCAGCGTAATCGTCTTGCCTTTCAGATGCTGATAGCGCTCATCGTTCGGATGCACCGCGACCGCCGTATCGCCCAGCATCGTCTCCGGACGCGTCGTCGCCACCACGATGTATTCATCCGTGCCCGTCACCGGATATCGCAGATGCCACAAGTGGCCCTTCTGCTGCTCGTAGACAACCTCCAGGTCCGATAGCGCCGTCAGCGTGCCCGGATCCCAATTGATCATGTACTCGCCGCGATACAGCAGCCCGCGCTCGTACAAGCGCACAAAAGTTTCGATCACCGCCTCGGAAACGCCGGGGTCCATCGTGAAGCGCAGACGCGACCAATCGCAGCTCGCGCCGATGCGCTTGAACTGATCGACGATCTTGCCGCCGTATTCCTCTTTCCACCTCCAAACGTGTTCGAGGAACTTCTCGCGGCCGATCTCGCGACGGTCGATTCCTTGCGCCTTCAGGTGCCGCTCGACCAGCATCTGCGTGGCGATGCCGGCATGATCCAGACCCGGCAGCCACAGCACGTTGTCGCCCGACATGCGTCGCCAGCGCATGGTGATGTCGGTCATGGCGATCTCAAAGCAGTGCCCCATGTGCAGCGCGCCGGTGACGTTCGGCGGTGGCGCGACGAGAGAGTAAGTGGGCTTACCGCTAGCAGGTTCGGCGACAAAAAGCTCTTCTTCCACCCACCACTTCGCCCATTTCGGCTCGAAGAGGCCGGGTTCGTAAATCTTATCCAGTTCCATGGAAGTTATTGATTAGAAACGAGTTTAGAATCAACCAATATAGCACGCCGCAACTCCGATAAGCGAGAATGAGTCGATGCTGCGCGCCCTTCTTGCCCTCCTCGGCTTCTCTTTAGCCGCGGCGTTCGTCGCCTTCGCCCCCAACCTTATCTGGCTGGCCCGCTCCACGGCGCGGGTCACTAACGATTCGGCTCGAGTGCTGCATAGCTTCCGGTTGAAACTCGGCGAACGCCAAGTAATAGTCGGTCCCGTGGCGCCCGGCCAATCACGTTTTGTGTTCCTCCCCGAAACCGGCGACGCGACCCTGCAGGCGATCTATTCGGTTGACTCACACCGGCGAACCGGTTGCCAAGAATACATCGAAGGCAGCATGTTTCATGTCAACGTTTCCGTGGGCGCCGACCTGGAAGCGCGTTGCGAGGCGACCACGCCGCTAACAGAACGGTTATTTTGGGACGCGTCGCTTGGCCTGAGATCGGACCCTCATGCGTTGTCCGGCGGCGCTCCGTAGGTTAGGCTGACAAAGGATGGACGCCTCGACGCGCAGGACATTCATCGGCGCCGGTCTAGCGGCCGCGACGGCCCCCTACGCCCTCGCGCAACGCCGCCGCGAAACAGTTGCCAAGAACGTCTTGTTCTTGGTCGTCGACGATCTGCGCCCCATGCTCGGCTGCTACGGACATCCCGATGCCGTTACGCCGCATATCGATGCACTGGCCAAGCGCGGTCTGACCTTCCTGAACAATCATTGCCAGATCGCCGCCGACGACCCCTCGCGCCAGTCGCTCTTTACCGGTCTGCGGCCCGACACAATCGACGTATTTGACGATGCGACGAGCTATCGCCGCCGCCGGCCTGATGCCGCGTCGCTGCCGCAACACTTCAAGCAACGCGGCTACCACACCGCCGCCATCGGACGCGTTTTCGACGATGCCGCGTCCTGGACCGAAGTCGATGCGCGCCGGGCGGAAGCCTCTTCAGCCCGCAGTTGGAGCGCGAGTGATGCCGCGGACGCCGATCTGTTTGACGGCCAGACCGCCCAGCAGGCCATCGCAGCGCTTGAGCGGCTCAGCGGCGGCAAGTTTTTCCTGGCTGTCGGGCTGCAGCGTCCCAGTCTGCCGTTCGACGCGCCGCAGAGTTATTTCAATCTCTATCCACGCGCCTACGTCAAGGCGTCGGCAGAGCCCATGCCCAAAGGCGCGCCCTCATACGCGATGCACGACTCAGCAGAGTTGCATCGCTTCGGCGACGTCCCTGCCAAGCTCGACGCGGAATGGAATCGCGATTTGGTGCGCGCCTATCTCGCCTCGGTCAGCTACATCGACGCGCAAGTCGGCCTGATTCTCTCCGCGCTCGACGAGCAAGGCTTGCGCGACAACACGATTGTCGTGCTGACCAGCGACAGCGGCTACCATCTGGGCGAACAAGGACTCTGGGGCAAGCACACCAACTTCGAGGTGGCCACGCGCACGCCGCTGATCATCAGCTCGCGCGGGCTCAAGAATGCGGGACGCAAATCGCGCGCCCTCACCGAACTCGTCGACGTCTATCCCACCGTGTGCCAAGTCGCTGGCCTGCCCACGCCGGCGGAGCTCGACGGCGCAAGTCTTACGGCCCTATTCGAGAATCCTGATCAACTCTGGAAGCGTGCCGTCTTCAGCCAGCACCCGCGCGAGATTCCCGGCCTCGGCCCTGGCATGGGCTACTCCATGCGCACCAGCCGCTATCGCTACACCGAGTGGGGAACCTTCGACTCCCCCTATCGCACCGCCGAACTCTACGACTACAAGGACCAACCGCTGGAGATAGAGAATTTAGCCAACGATCCTGCCGCCAGGACCTTAGCCAATGGATTGGCCGCGATGATGCGCGAAGGCTGGCGCGCGTCCCTGCCGCCCTCCGACGCACGCGCTACCTCCAATAGCTAAGTCGGTCCGTCCGGGCCATGGGCGATAATATCGACACCCATCCCGGAGTTCTCATCGTGACCATCCGCACTCTGCTTTGTTCGACGCTTGCCGTTTCCGCGGCCTTGCTGTTCGAGCCGTTTGCCGCACAAGCCGAGAACTGGCCCCAGTGGCGCGGTCCCAACGCCAACGGCGTCGCTTCCGGAGCCGCCTCGCCCCTAGAGTGGAGCGAGTCGCAGAACATCCGCTGGAAGGTTCCCGTGCCCGGCCGCGGCTCTAGTTCGCCCATTGTCTGGGGCGACCGCGTGTTCCTCCTCACAGCCGTTTCCGAAAACGGCCAGACCGTACCCGGCGTGATGCACCGCTTCCTGGTCATCGCCTTCGATCGCCAAACCGGCGAAGTCATCTGGCAGAAGGTCGCCCGCGAAGAAGCGCCGCATCCTCAT
>CAZYOX010000278.1:5164-6165 GCA_964649285.1 uncultured Bryobacterales bacterium
GCCACACACTCCGACAACGGTACCTACGCTTCCGCCTCTGCGGTGACAGACGGCGACGTGCTCATCGCCTCCTTCGAATCGCGAGGTCTTTACGCCTACGATCTCGACGGCAATCTCATTTGGCAAAAAGACCTCGGCGACAAACTCATGCGTAATCAGTTCGGCGAGGGCTCAACTCCCGCGCTGCACGGCGACACGCTCGTTCACGTTTGGGACCAGCAAGGCGGACAGTCCTTCGTCATCGCCCTCGATAAACGCACCGGCGAAGAAAAATGGCGCCGCGACCGCGCAGAGATCGACACCTGGGCCACCCCGCTCATAGTCGAGGTCAACGGACGCGCCCAAGTCATCACGCCCGCCACCGAGCAGCTCAAGAGTTATGACCTTGAGACCGGCGACGTCGTTTGGGAAACCGCCGGCCTGACCATGAACGCCATCCCCTCGCCCGTTGTCGTCGACAATCTCGTCATCCTCATGAGCGGTTTCCGCGGCAACAGCCTCAAGGCGATCGACCTCACCAAGGCGAAAGGCGACATCACCGGCACCGATGCCATCGTCTGGACCTACGAGCGTGACACGCCTTACGTTCCCTCGCCGTTGCTTTACGACGGCGTGCTTTACATGCTCAAGTCCAACAGCGGCATCCTCACCGTCTTTGACGCCAAAACCGGCCAGACGCACTACGGCCCGCAACGCATCGAGGGGCTTGGCGAAGTCTTCTCTTCGCCTGTCGGCGCCGCCGGCAGAGTCTACATCACCGACCGCGGCGGCAATACGGTCGTCCTCAAGCACGGCCCAGCCTACGAGGTCCTCGCTTCCAACCACATCGACGACGGCGTCGACGCCTCACCCGCCGTAGTCGACGGCGCTATCTACCTGCGCTCGCACCACCACCTCTACTGCATCAGCGAACGCTAATCCGGAAAATTACGGTACCGGCCGGGCCCGACACGCTAGAGTAGTCTAGTTTGCCTCAGCGTTCGAGATCGAAAAGGGCCACG
>CAZYOX010000279.1:0-6075 GCA_964649285.1 uncultured Bryobacterales bacterium
CGTATTCGGAAGAATCGCGTACCTCATCTTGATAGAACATCGTGTGCAACGTGAGGCCACCCTCGCGCGGACGGATGACTACGGTGTATTCGCGCTGGTGCATCGAGAGCTTGGCAATAGCGCAGTAGCCGGTCTCTTCCATGGCCTTGACCAACAGAGCGTAGGGCTTGCGCCCGGCGTCTTCGGGCACGGCAAGATAGGAACTGTCGAAATATAGCGGGTCGACTTCGTCGAGCTTGACGAACTCCAAGATCTCCATCGTCGAACTGGATTCGGGCGCGACCTTCGTCAGGTCTTTTGGATCGATGATGAGGTATTGGTCTTTGGCGATTTCGAAGCCCTTCACCAATTCCTTGCGTTCCACGACGCGATCAAGTTCCGGCGAATAGAGCTGCTGTTTGACCGGTCGCATCGTCTCTTTGACAATCTGCCGAAAGCTGATCGCTTTGGGCCGAGCCGCGACGGACAATCGGATGGGAACCGAGATTAAGCCGAAGCTGAGATAACCCTTCCAAACAGTTGCTGCCATAGGTCAACGCTGTCCGCAAGGGACCTAGCAATCGTACGGGACGCTGTCGAGCGGTTGCAAGCAAACAATTCGCGAAATGTTTCTATAGCAATGAAAGGGCCAGATATCGGGGCTCGAAGCGACTAAGCCCCTGCCGATAGCGCGCACATGGAAATCTTCTCTCAGACGAACAGATTAATGGAGAAGTAAAAGACCTGCAGTGCGATGGTGTAGACCGGCGGGAAAACATAGTCAAAAGCTCGCCAGGCGATCACCAAACCGAGCAGCGAAAAGCCCGGCTGGCGCATGAAGTCGAGGAACGCCAGAGCCGCGGATTCGGGCAAGATCAGGCCGATTGCCGTGGCTCCGTCGAGCGGCGGCACGGGAATCAAATTGAACGCTCCTAGCAGGACGTTCTCGATGAACAGAATGCTTAAGAACGTCGCCAATCCGCCGGCAAGCTGCGTGGCGGGCGCGACCATCTGCAGCATGGAAAAGCCTTCGGGACGGTCGAAGATGCCGACCATCATGCCGCCCAGCATGGCTAGGCTGGCGATCGCTACCAACGTGAAATTGGCCGCCGGTCCAGCGAGGGCCATCCAAGCGGCGCGACGCGGGTAGCGCTGCTGCCAGTACGGGTCATAGGGAGCGGAGGCCCAACCAATCATCCAACCGCCGAGAAGCAGTGAAACGAGCGGAACGGCGACCATGCCGAGAGGCTCTCGTTGAATGTGCGGCAAAGGATTGAGCGTGACCTGACCGCCGCGAGCCGCCGTATCGTCGCCTAATTTCAGAGCGGCCCAAGCGTGCGCCGCCTCATGGCAAGTCACGGAAAGCAAGAAGGCCACATACCAAAGGGGCGCTTCAGCCAGGAACTGAGTGTCGAACATCGCCAGGGGTGAAGTTGCAAGTCTAGCAAGTCGCTACAATTGCGTATCGCGCCGATGCCGGACAGCAAGCAAGCGGGCAAGAAGCTTCTCTACGGAACAGGTGCGTTGTTGGCCGTTTGCGTGATGACATTTGCCGTCATCAGCCAGCCGGCGCAGCTCATCGAGGGCCGCAACGACTTCATCCCTCTGTATACGGGAGCTCGGCTCCTTGACGAGGGGCGGCTCTACGACAATGAACGTCTGTTAGAGCGGGAAGCTGAGCTGACCGGTTTCGTGTCGGACACGCACGGCTATATTCGCCCGCCGTTCCTCGCGGCGATCATGTGGCCGCTTAGCCGTTTACCGTATCGCGCCGCGTTGCGGGTTTGGCAAGTCGCTTCGCTCGCCGCTGTATTGGCCTTTGTGTGGCTATGGGATCGTCAGCAGCGGCGGCTTGTCGCGCTGGCAACGTTGGCTTCTATTCCCGTTGTTCTCGCCTGGCTTGCAGGGCAAGACATCCTCTTCTTGCTGCTCGTCATCGCCCTGAGCATTCGCCTGCACCAAGCGGGCAGGCCGATGGCCGCGGGAGCGACGTTCGCGCTGTGCGCCGCCAAGCCGCACTTGTTCTTGCTCACGCCGATCTGGCTCTTTGGTCTGCGCGACCGCAACTTCTCCAAGGGTCTGTTGGTTTGCGGCGCAGCGCTTGTGGCGCTCTCAACGGCTGCAGCTGGTTGGAGCTGGCCGATTGAGATGTTCAGCGAGGCAACAAACCCGCTGTTCTCTCCGAGTCCCTCCCACATGCCCAATCTCCACGGTGCACTGTCGTTGCTGCCCTACTCGGCATTATGGGAGATACTGGTCTCCGCGGTCGCGGCCGGCGCGGTATTTGTGATTTCGATTCGGTCGCATTTCCTTCCGGCTTTCGCTGCGGGACTGCTGGGAGGAATGCTGTTGGCAAGACACAGCTACGTCATGGACCTCGCCCTGCTGATTCCGGCGCTCCTCATCATCTTGCGCCATACGAACTCACTGGTTATCAAGATCGCCGCCGCCATTCTGTTGGCGCCGCCGTTAATGCTAGCGGCAGTACAGCACGTTTCCTATGCCGCGTTCACTACAGTTCTCTGCTGGCTCCTGCTCGTGGGCTGGGCTTGGGAATGGATGGGCCGCAATCAGCTTGCCGCGCCTGCGCGATAGGGCGAAGAACTACAAGAAACGACAGAGAATGGGGACCCTTGTAAATGAATGAAGCGACGAAAACTCGTCTAGGCTTGATCGCTGGGCTTGTCGTTTTCCTGCTCGCCCTTTACGGTCCGACTCCCGAGGGGATGACCGACGCGACGCAGAAGACCGCCGCCGTCGCCTTACTGATGGCGATTTGGTGGTTGACCGAAGCCGTAAACATTGCCGTCACGTCACTGCTGCCCATCGCGCTATTTCCCTTGCTGGGAATCTTGTCAGCCCAAGACGTGGCCACGCCTTATGCCAATCACATCGTATTTCTGTACATCGGCGGTTTCATCGTGGCCTTGGCGATGGAGCGCTGCAACCTGCACAAACGCCTTGCGCTGCACACCATCAAACGCGTGGGATCCGAGCCGTCGCGGCTGGTATTGGGATTTATTGTCGCCACCACGTTCATCTCCATGTGGATTTCGAACACCGCCACGACGATGATGATGCTGCCGATCGCGCTAGCCGTCATCGATCAACTGGCCGGCCTGTCGGAACTGGACGGCAAGCGCGACGCCGAGACGCAGCAACAAGTAAAACAATCGTTTAGCATCATCGTGCTGCTCGGCATCGCTTACTCGGCCTCGGTGGGAGGAGTAGGAACGATCATCGGATCGCCCACGAACGTGGCGTTCCTCGGGTTTCTGTCGGAAACCTACCCTCAGATGCCCGAAATCACCTTTGTCGAGTGGATGATGCTGACCATGCCGATCGTGATCCTCTTCACGCCGATTTCTTGGGCCTACCTCTGCCGCTACGCCGGAGATTTTCCGCTAAGCCGGGTTCGGTTTCACGGCTCGAGCGATGTCATTAAGGCAGAACTCGAAAATCTCGGTGTGATGCGCCGTGAAGAAAAGACGGTGGCCGTCGTAGCTTCCGCGACGGCGTTGCTATGGATCTTCCGCAATCCGATCGAGGCCGGCGCTGTCGTCGTGCCCGGCTGGGCGCAACTGTTCGAGAGTTCGAGCATGCTGCAGGACTCCACCGTGGCCATGGTCATGGCTATGCTGCTGTTTATTTTGCCGTCGGGCAGCGAAGGCAAGCGCTTGATGGACTGGGAAACCGTGTCGCGCGGCATGCCCTGGGGAGTCGTGTTTCTTTTCGGCGGCGGCTTC
The DNA here is from genome assembly GCA_964649285.1 of uncultured Bryobacterales bacterium. GTDB lineage: Bacteria > Acidobacteriota > Terriglobia > Bryobacterales > UBA6623 > CAMPKL01. The sequence goes on from CAZYOX010000279.1 coordinate 3,726, forward strand.
GCCCTTGCGGACGCCATCTCCGCCAGCGGCTTGGCGGACTGGATCGGCTCGCAGATGTCGATCCTGGATGGCCTGCCGGGTTGGTTGCTGGTGGCGATCAGCTGCTTGATCGCTGTCTCGCTGACGGAGTTGACTTCCAATGTAGCCACCGTCCTGATGTTGTCGCCGATCATCGCCGCGACAGCGTCGCAGATCGGCGTCGAACCTTACCTGATGCTGATCCCCTCCGCGATCATGGCCTCCTTCGCCTTTATGCTGCCGGTGGCCACGCCGCCGAATGCGATCGTTTTTTCGGCTGGGACGATTACCATCGGGCGAATGTTCCGAGTGGGCGCGGCGCTGGATTTCATCGCCCTGCTGATTGTGCCGATGATGATTTATTGGTTGGGCGGCAGGTTGTTAGGTCAATGAAAACCCGAGGCTCGCGCCTCGGGCTCGGATTGGCCGGAGTTTGTTTCAGGCTTGCTCGGCGGCGAGCTTTTCCGGCGAAGCGCCGTCGGCTTCCTTGAGACGCAGTAACTCCAGTTTCAGGGAGTCGCACAGCGCATTCCAGGAGGCTTCAAGAACGTCGTCGGAAACCCCGACGGTCGTCCAGCGGTCCTTCGAATCCGCCCATGTGACGAGCACCCGCACCTTCGCTGCCGTTCCTTTGTTGGCATCGAGCACGCGCACCTTGTAGTCGGTGAGGCGCACGTCTTGCACTTGCGGATAGGTTTCAGACAAGCACTTGCGCAGAGCGGTGGCCATCGCATCGAAGGGTCCGCCTTCTGATGTTTCTTCCGCCCAGCGCTGCCCGTAGCGAGTCCTCACGACCATCTCCACTTTGTGCTGGGTGCGCTCCTCGCCCTTCTTTTCCGTATGCACGGCCATCTTCTCGAGGTCGAATAGGAAGTGGTCGGGCTGCAGGGTTTCGCGGATCAGCAGTTCGAAGGAGCCCTCCGCGGCCTCCAACTCATAGCCGTCGTTTTCCATCTCTTTGATGCGATCCAGCAGAACCTTACGGGCCGCATCGTCGAGCTTTTCGCCCCAGCCCCTTTCCTCAAGCTTGTAAAAAATGTTGGCGCGTCCCGAGAGATCACTGACGAGCACGCGGCGCTGGTTGCCTACCGTCTCCGGTTCGACGTGTTCATAAGTCGATGCATCGCGCAGCACGGCCGATACGTGGATGCCGCCCTTGTGCGCAAACGCGGACCGTCCCACGAAGGCCTGCCCGTTTGGCACCTGCAAGTTCGCCGTGTCGGCAATGTAATTCGCTAGCTGCGTCAGCTTCTTCATGTTTGCCGGGCTGACGCACTCGTGGCCTAACTTCAACTGCAGATTGGCGATAATCGGCACCAGGTTGGAATTGCCGCAGCGTTCGCCGTAGCCGTTCATTGTGCCTTGCACGTGCGAGCAACCCAACTCAATGGCCACGATCGCATTGGCGACGGCGACGTCTGAGTCGTTGTGCAGATGGACGCCGATCGAGCCGCCAAACGTCTTACGAACATCAGCAACGATCTCGCCCAGCTCATTCGGCAGCGTACCGCCGTTGGTGTCGCAAAGCACCAAGACGTCCGCGCCGGCTTTTGCGGCGGCTTCCACCGCTTTGAACGCAAAATCGCGACTGCACTTGTAGCCGTCAAAAAAATGCTCGGCGTCGTAGACGACCTCGCGCCCATGGGACTTGATATAGGCCACCGTCGAGCCGATCATTTCGAGATTCTGCTCTTCGGTCACGCGTAGAGCGCGTTCGGTGTGAAGGCTCCAGCTCTTGCCGAAGACCGTGACCACAGGCGTCTCGGACTCCAGCAATAGGCGGACATTCTCATCGTCTTCGACTTTGTTTTTGGCATGGCGCGTGGAGCCGAACGCCGCTAACTTGGCATGCTTCAGCTTGAGCGTCTTCGCCGCTTCAAAAAAGTCGCGATCGCGCGGGTTCGAACCCGGCCAACCGCCTTCGATGTAGTCGATTTCAAAATCATCCAGCTTGCGGGCAATTCGAATCTTATCTTCGACCGAGAAGTTAATGTTCTCGCCCTGCGTTCCGTCTCGAAGGGTGGTGTCGTAGATTGCGACTCGCATTGTTTTATTCCTCTGCTGATTGAACTAATGAAATGGAGGGCGGCCCGCAGGCCGCCCCAGTCAACGTTATGCCGTGGGCATTTCCTTCTTGCGCTTCAAGAACGGCATCATGCTGCGCAGCGTCGCTCCGACTTCTTCGATCGGCTGGTCGGTCTGCGCCTTACGCGTGGCCAAGAATTTCTTGCGGCCGCCTTCGCGATTCTCCGCCATCCATTCTTTAGCGAACTCGCCCTTCTGAATCTCGTCGAGAATCTTCTTCATGCTGGCGCGAACATGGTCGTCCACC
>CAZYOX010000280.1:0-6052 GCA_964649285.1 uncultured Bryobacterales bacterium
AAGTTGGAAATCGTCACGTCTGGAAATATCGATCTGCGTGGCTTCCTGGGTATCGACCCAACCGTCAACCCCGGCTACGATTCACTGTCGTACACCGTCACCATTAAGGGCGACGGCACGCCCGAGCAATTTCAGAAGATTCACCGTATGGTCATGGCCACATCGCCGAACTTCGCCAACATCTCGCGCGCTGTTGCGCTCAATCCGACCTTGGTGGTCGAGCGATGACAAATAAGAATGGTCGCGCCGGTTTCTACCGTGCGCGACCATTCCCGTCAGCGCCTTCCCCCTGGCGCTGTCTCCGTTTACGACTCGCAATTGGGCGACATGACTTCCACTTCGGTGATCTCGAAAACCGTCGTGCCTGACTCCGTGGTCGCGTTCGACCCCGTCACCCGCACGGTCTTCCCCACATGCCCTTCCAGTCCATCCCCTTTGAGCGGGACTATACCGTTGCTAGTCTTTAGCGAGTAAACGCTCTCTTCGCGCGCGAGGCAGCCCACGAGGGTTTCTTGGTGGGCCTGCGCGTCCAGTGTCGGCGCTTTGGCCTGTGGCGGCTCCGGCTGCTGCGCCCACATCGCTGGCGCTAGGGCCAATGCAGTCATCGTCGCGGCGATCGTTAGTACTTTCATGGCGTTGTTTCTCCCAAACAGGGCGCCCTGCATGGAACCTAGCAAGAACGGCGCCAAGCCCGCAGGGAGAGCCCGCAGGCGCCCAGAAACACTCTACTTACGGTTTGCTCGCGTCTTCAGCGATGTACGTCTGGACTGTGTAGGAGTTACCCGCGGCTGTGTAGAGAAGGCACAAATAGAAAAAGGCCGCGCGAATCCCGCACGGCCCCTCCGCTTCTAAAAGCTAGGAACTTTACTGGAAGCTCAAGATCGCGTCCGCTTCATTCGTCGCGACTTCGAACACCGTATACAGCTTCGTGATCTGCAACAGGTCCTGAACCTTCTTTTGCAAGTTCAGCAGCTTGACGCTGGCGCCCTGGCTAGAAGCCGTGCTGAAGCTCGATACGAGCTCGCCCAGCCCAGAACTGTCGATATAACTCACGTCGCCCAGATTCAAAAGAATCTTCTTATTGCCTTGAGCCAACAAGTCGCGAACCGTTTTACGCAGCTTGCCGGAAGACTCGTCTCCCAAGGTGATCCGGCCGCTGAGATCGACGATTACGACTCCATCCACTTCACGCGTACTAACGCTCAAACTCATTTCAACTCCTCCTTACTGCCCTCTTCTTAGGTTGCCGGGCCGTACAAGATCAATACGACTTCTGTCCCGCTCGGCGCTCCGGCCCGTACATCCACCTCGTCCACGAGCGCGCGCATCATCAGCAGTCCCCGTCCGGACGCGCTCAATAGATTTTCAGCCGAGGTCGGGTCGGGAACCTCGCTTGGGTCAAACCCTTCTCCTTCGTCCCTTACCTTCACGACCAGTCTGCCGTCGTTTATTTCGACGCTGAAGTGAACGGATTTGTCCGCACTGTAGGCGTTTCCATGGGTGACGGCGTTGGCTGCAGCTTCGCGAACCGCCATGCCCAACCGGTCCGCTTGATCTTCTCCGTAGCCTCCCTCGCGGGCGAAGCCCTTCGCGCAAAGCTCCGCGGCGTCAACGCTGCTGATCACGCTGTCTAGCCGCAATTCCAAGCGTCTGCTCTCACCCATGTATTGAAAAATTGCGAGCCACCCGGCCCGAAACGCCGCAGACTGTGAAGCCGCAAAATTCGCACACAATCGCGGCCAAAGTCAAATTCACCACGCGCCCAGCGGAAAGAACCGACGGTAAGTTTCCGGCAGCCGCACCGTGCGGCCTTCCTTATTCACCACGGCGTGAAGCGTTTCGCCGTTGGCGAGCAGCGTGTTGTCGTCCTCCCGTCTCATTTCATACGAGAAACGGATGGTACGGGACTTCGATTCCACGCACTTGCAGAGGACTTGGACCGCGTCATCGAAGTACGCCGAAGACCGATACTTGCAATGCGCCTCCAGCACTGCCAGCACGCCGCCGGAATCTTCCTTCTCCATGTCACGGTATTCGAAGCCCAAAGCGCGGCAATATTCCACGCGCGCTACCTCCATCCAAACGAAGTAGTTCGCGTAGTAGACCACGCCCATCTGGTCCGTCTCGGCGTAGCGGACCCGGATCCTGGTTTGGTTCTCAATCATCACGGGTTAACCAACCAGTATAGGCAGCCCTTCGCTTAGCCAGTCCTGCTACCTTGATAATCCGCGGTGGAAGAGCGCTACCTGATCGGTTTGACGGCTATCCTCGTCCTCGGCGTGGCGGCTCGCTGGCTCGCTTGGCGCTTGCATCTGCCGGCCATCCTGCTACTGCTGATCTGCGGCATCGTAGCAGGGCCGGTCACCAACTTCTTGGAGCCGGACGATCTGTTCGGCAATTTCCTCAACCCCTTCGTTTCGCTATCGGTCGGGCTCATCTTGTTTGAGGGCGCGATGTCGCTCAACTTGCGCGAACTCAAGGAAATCGGGGGCGTCGTCCGTAACCTGATCACGATCGGCGTGGCGGTAACCTGGGCGATTGGGTCGGTCTCCGCTTGGGCCATATTGGGCCTCGATTACCGGCTTGCCCTGCTTCTTGGCGCCGTCTTCGTCGTGACCGGTCCGACCGTCGTCATTCCCTTGCTGCGCTACGTCAGGCCTACGCCGCGCATCCGCAATGCCATCAAGTGGGAAGGCATCCTCATCGACCCAGTCGGCGCCATCCTGGCCGTCCTCGTTTTCGAAGCGATCCTCGCAACCGGCGGCAGCGGAGCCCGAGAGGGAGCGATGCAATTCCTCTACTCCGTGCTGACCGGAGCCGGCGTCGGCATTGCCGTCGCGGTTTTCACGGTCATCTTGCTTTATTTCCGTTGGTTGCCCGACTTCCTTGATGCCGGTTTCACGCTGGGCGTTGTTCTCGGCGCCTTCACGCTCTCCAATCACTTCCGGGCCGAATCCGGTCTGCTGGCGACGACCGTGATGGGCATTGTCTTGGCGAATCAGCGGTTCACGCCCGTCCGCCATATTGTCGAGTTCAAGGAACACCTGCGCATCCTGATCATCTCGACGCTATTCATTGTTCTTTCCGCCCGGCTGCAGGCCGCCGATATTTACGCCGTTTGGAAACCTGCTTTGGCATTCCTCGCTGTCCTGGTTTTCATTGCCCGTCCTGCCTCCGTGTGGCTTTCGTGCCTCGGCTCCAAACTCTCTACCAACGAGCGGCGCTTCCTCATGTGGATGGCGCCTCGCGGCATCGTCGCCGCCGCTATCTCCTCTCTCTTTTCCGAACATCTCGCCGATGAAGGCATCGCCGGCGCCGACATACTCGCGCCAATCGCTTTCATCGTCATCATTGGGACGGTCACCATCTACGGCTTGACCGCCTTGCCGGTCGCTAATCGCCTTGGTCTCGCCGAGCCCAGCCCGCAAGGCGTGCTCTTCGTCGGCGCTCATTCCTGGGCCCGGCGCATCGCGCTGGAGCTCAAGAAGGTAGGCTTCCGCGTTGCCCTCGCCGACAGCCGCTGGAAACTCGTTGCCGACGCGCGGCTCGAGGGCCTATCAGCTTATTACGGCGCCATGCTCTCTGAGGGCGTTCTCGATGAAATCAATCTCTACGGCATCGGACGCCTTGCCGCCGTCACCTCCAACGATGAAGCCAACGCTCTCGCTGCTCTCCACTTCCACGACGACTTCGGACGCTCTAACGTCTACCAACTCGCGCCCGAGCGCAGCGGGAGCGGACGCCGCGGCGTGGCGCCTGAGCACTTGCAGGGCCGCCATCTCTTTCAGCACGACTTGACGTACGCCAAGCTCTCTAAGGTCTTCGAGGAGGGGGCGGTTATAAAAACGACGCCCATCACCGAGAAATTCAACTACAAGCGCTACAAAGAGATTTACGGCGACAACACGATCCCGCTGTTCCTCATCAGTAAAGACCGCGAGCACCTTACCGTCGCCGCCGCGGCGCAACCCTTCACGCCCAAGCCCGGCCAAACCTTGATCTCCATCGTGCCCGGCGACGCTGCTCGCGAGGTCGAGGCCAACCGCGCCGCCGAGGACGCAATCGAACGCGCCTGACATGCTACGCTGGGAGTTCTCTTTCGGCCGCGGTTCGCCGCCCGAATCGCGTTTCCACACACTGTTACGACTGACCTGCTGAGGCTTTACATGTCTGAGATCAAGAATCTTCAAGCGCTCGAAATCCTCGATTCTCGCGGTAACCCGACCGTGCAAGTGACGGCGACTCTCGCCAGCGGCGCCAAGGCGTCCGCCGGCGTGCCTTCCGGCGCTTCGACGGGCATTTTGGAAGCGATCGAGCTGCGCGACGGCGATAAGAATCGCTACCTAGGCAAGGGCGTCCAGAAGGCCGTCGCCAATGTGAACGGCGAGTTGCTTAAGGCTCTCAAGGGCATGGCCGCCGACGACCAGCGCGCGCTCGACAAGAAGATGATCGAGCTCGACGGCACCAGCAACAAGGGACGCCTGGGCGCCAATGCGTTGCTGGGCATCTCCATCGCCGTGGCGCGAGCCATGGCTGTCGAGACCGGCGTGCCGCTGTATCAGCGCCTGTCCACTGGCGTGCCTTTTACGCTGCCGGTGCCGATGTGCAACATCATGAACGGCGGCCAGCATGCCGACAACAACGTCGACATTCAAGAGTTCATGGTGATGCCGGTCGGCTTGCCGACGTTTTCGGACGCTCTGCGCGCAGGGGCGGAGATTTTCCACACGCTGAAGAAGATTCTCAGCGGCAAGAAGTACGCCACGGCTGTCGGCGACGAGGGCGGCTTTGCGCCGCAGCTTAAGTCCAACGAAGAGCCGATGGAATTGCTCGTTGAGGCGATTCAGAAGGCCGGCTACAAGCCTGGCGAACAGGTTTGGATCGCCATTGATGCGGCCGCTTCTGAGTTGTTCAAGGAAGGGAAGTACGTATTCGAGGATTCCGGCGACCCGACTCGCACGCCTAACGAGATGGCCGACATGTGGGCCTCGTGGGCTGAGAAGTACCCGGTCGTTTCGCTCGAAGACGGTTGCGGCGAGACCGATTTTGACGGTTGGAAGATTCTGACCGAGAAGCTCGGCGGCAAGATTCAGCTGGTCGGCGACGATCTATTCGTCACCAACCCCAAGATCTTCCGCGAGGGCATCGACAAAGGTTTGGCCAACTCGATCTTGATCAAGTTGAACCAGATCGGCACCGTCACCGAGACGCTCGACTGCATCGCCATGGCGCGCGAAAACAAGTACACGTACGTGATCTCGCACCGCTCGGGCGAAACCGAAGACTCGACGATTGCCGACTTGGCTGTGGCGACGGCTTCGGGACAGATCAAGACCGGCTCGCTGTGCCGCTCTGACCGTGTCGCCAAGTATAACCGCTTGCTCGAAATCGAAGCGGAGCTCGGTTCCAAGGCCGTTTACGCCGGGAAGTCAGCCTTCGGCGGCAGGTTGAAGTAAGCGCTAGCGCGCGCCTGGCCGGCCTTCTAGAGGTTCCGCAGCTTGATGTTGCGGAACTCGATGCGCTGTTGGGGCTGGCACTGAAGTCCGATGACGCCGGCCGTTGTGTGCAGGTCGTCGCTGGCCAGCAACACCGTCTTGCCGTTGATCTTGACCGTGAAGTGATTTCCCTGCACGGTGACGTCGTAGTCATTCCACTCATCGGCCTTTAGGGTCGCCGGCGGGGCGATTACCGAACCGACCAAACTGCCGGTGTTGTAGCCGGCGGGCTGCTTATCCCATATCTGCAGTTCGTAGCCGGTGATGTGCGGCTGGCCTTCTTTCGTCGAGCGTAAGAAAACGCCGCTGTTCACCAAGTTCGGTCCGCGCACCTGCAGCTTGAGCTGATAGTCCTTGTACATGTCGTTGGTATGGATCCAACTGGGGACCGTGCCGCCGCAAAGCAGGTTGCCGCTTTGGACGCTCCAGTCGGGCGTGACGTTCGGCTGGCTTGTCGTGCGCTGTTCCCAGCCATTCAACGTTTTGCCGTCGAACAGCAGCTTGTAGCCCTGCTCGGATTCGGCGGCGGTGAGCGAGTTCTGCCGCGCGCCGCGGAC
>CAZYOX010000281.1:0-6029 GCA_964649285.1 uncultured Bryobacterales bacterium
TCAAGATCAATTGCGGCGCCGAAGGCATGAGCCATCCGCCACGCCGCGCATTCTCTCGGACGAGCCGACGCTCGTCCCGCCAAACTTCATTACAAGCAGGGAATCACCCATTCGCCTCAAACCTCATCCTTGCTGAGCGGAATTAGGCGGCAAAGAACCCGAGCCGCCTCCCAAAGCGTTGATTCCAGTATACTTCACGCGTACGTGCGGCCAACGCTCAGTTACTTATCTTCCGCGGCCGGCAAGCAGCGTCTAAGTGATAACTCCGGCCAGGGAGACGCGTCTTTCCTATGCGCCAAGACGAGAATCCGAGAGAAGCTATAGGCAGCGGAGAGCGATGTCATTGGGAGAGGTGAGTTGCGACGATCCCAGGCGGGCAGATTGATTGCAGAGCCATACGCTGTGGTGAACAGCATGCTGCTGGCGCCGACTTTGGCCTTGGATCTGATCGGCTTCGTGGCCGCTTCTTGGCCGATTTGGCTCGCCTTGGCCATGGTTGCCGGAGCGGCGGCGGGGATGCAGCGTCGCGCCTCGGGCCGGCGCCAGCGGCAGCGCGCACAAATGGAAACGGCATATGCCGCTGCGGCGCAGTCCCTAGGCGCCGCTGACCGGGAGTCCGCCTTGCAGCCGATTGCCGCCGCACTGCCCGGCCCGCTGGATGCCAACAACGCACAGATCCTATTGGTCGACTCAGGCCAGCAACAGATGGTTTACGTGGCGGGGGCCAGAGGGCGCCCTCGAGGCGCTCTCTCCATGAGCACGATTTCTGGCCCGGTCACCTGTTTTCGCGCGAAAGAGACGACCGAGGTTCCCGACGCGCAAAATTGTCCGTTTATTTCGAAGGAATGGGTTAGGAAACGACGACTGAAATCAGCGTTGTACGTGCCGATTCTTTCCGGGGGCGCCTGCATCGGGGTGATTGAAGTCGAGGACCGCAGACGCAAGCGCTCGTTCACCCAAGAGCAGGTTGCCCTTGCGGAGCACCTGGCCCGTATTGCCGAGCTGAGCTTGCGGCTATGCGATCAGCGCAGCATGACCGAACAACTCCATCGCGGCGAGAAGCTTGCTTCTGTCAGCGAATTGGCGAATGCCATGGCAGCTGAGCTCAGCGAACCGTTTGCAGAAGCTAACCGCTTGCTGACATCCGGCGATTTGCTCGGAGTGCGCGAGGCCGCCGAACAGCTGAGCCGAGCGGAAGAAGCGCTGCAGCGCCTAGTCCGCTTCGCCAACCCGAACCCCGCCGAAGTGACCACCGTCGATTTGAACGCCCTAGTCAGAAAAGTCGCAGGCGACTACAGAAAGGCCGACGACGGACGCGGAGCCGTCAAACTCAGCCTCAACGAAAGAACGCCGCAAGTAACCGCGGACCCCGCGCATCTGGAGCAGGTATTTCAGATCCTCTTCCGGCACGCCCGTCATTTTGTCAAGCGGCTGGAGGGACACTCTCTTCAGGTCCACACCGCCATTCGGGAGACGATGGTCGTCGTCGCGATTGCACCCCTCGCCTCGGCGGAACATCCGATTCGCAAGAGCCTCGCGCAGATACCCGACGCAGGCATGAACGCCACGTTGGGATTCACGATTTGCCAGGCGTTGGTGGAAAGGGCCGGCGGCTCGCTCCAGATGGATCCGGCGGCGAGCCTCGGGTTCCGCATTGACCTGGAGTATCCGTTGGCCAGAACAGCGAGCCACGAATCCACCGACGGCGAGATTGCTCTGCATCGAGCGCCCGGCGGCATTCGTTCCGGACCAGTGACGGCGCTCATCGTGGAGCCCAATGAAGGCATCCGCAAGCTGATTATTCAGCAGTTGGCCGAACAGAGCGTCCGGGCTATACCGGTCGTCAGCGTGGACGAGGCGAAAGCGATTTGCCGGCGGATCCAGGTGGACTGGGTGTTCTGTGAACTCAGGTTGCCGAACGGCAGCGGCATCGAACTCTACGACGCGGTCCGCCATGGGATTGTCCGGTTCATCTTCATAGCGGACGACGCGTCGTTCGCGGCCGACTCGCACGCGTTCCAGGCTGCTGACAAGACGGTGCTGCGCAAGCCGGTCCGGGAAGAGTCCGTTGAAGCGTTAATCGAAGAGTTGCAAGGCGGAGGGGTGCTGCAGCGTGGTTAAGGCAGAGCGTATGGAGGAACTTGTTTGGGGAGCGGTGCGCCGAATCCCTCGCGGGCAAGTCGCAACCTACGGAGAGATCGCTGCCGCCGTTGGGTGTACGGCGCGTCAAGTCGGCACGGCGTTGCGACGCGCTGGGGCGGGGCGCCGCTTGCCCTGGCATCGGGTCGTGGCCGCCCAGGGACGTATCGCCCTACCGGGTCCCGCCGGACTGGAGCAGCGGTTGCGGTTAGAACAAGAGGGCGTTCCGTTTCGAGGTAAACGCGTCTGGATCGAGCAATGCCGCCCTTCCGAGAGGGCTTGATAGACTCGGAATCTTGTAAGTTCCCTTTATCGAATGAGTAACTCAGCGACCAATCCCCTACTCGAAGTTCGCTTCGAGATTCCCTTCGATCAGATAAGTGCAACGCACGTCGAGCCGGCCGCCCGGCAACTGATCGCCGAGGCCCAGGCGCTGATCGACGCCATCGCCGACGATGCCGGACCGAGAACCTTTGAGAACACGCTGCTCGCACTTGAGGACTCGACGGAAAAGCTTAGCTTTGCCATGGGCGTTGTCGGCCATCTCGAGGCCGTCAAAACAACGCCGGAATTGCGTGCGGCATACAACGCCGTTCGTCCTGAGCTCAGCGCTTTCTATTCCGCGATACCGCTGAATGAGAAGCTATGGCAGCAGATCAAGCGCTACGCCGAAACCGACGAAGCGCGGTCACTGACCGGCTTGCGTGCCAGGTTTCTGCAGAAAACCTTGGAGGATTTTCGGCGTTCCGGCGCCGATCTGCCGGTCGAAGGCAAGCAACGAATGGCCGCGCTGGACGTGGATTTGGCCTTGGCGACGCAGAAGTTTTCAGAGAACGTGCTCGACGCCACCAACGCCTTTGAGTTGCTGGTCGACGACGAATCGAAGCTGGCCGGATTGCCCGAAAGCGCGAAGGAAGCCGCTCGTGAACGCGCTGCGAAGAAAGGCAAAGCAGGTTGGCGCTTCACGCTGCAGGCGCCGAGCTACATGCCGCTGATGACCTATCTCGACGATCCCGGAATTCGAGAACAGGTTTGGCGCGCCTACAACACCCGCGCGTCCGGCGGCGAGTTTGACAATACCGCTCTAATCACGAAGATCCTGAAGCTTCGGGCGGAAAAGGCGGCATTGCTTGGCCGCAAGAATTTTGCGGATTTGGTCTTGGAAGATCGCATGGCCAAGGGCGGAGAGCGCGCCAAGGAGTTTGTCCAGCAGTTGACGGAGAGAACGCGTGGGCCGTTTGTCGCCGAGAATCAAGCGCTAGAAGAGTTTCGCCGAGCGATCGACGGCCCCAATTCCGGCCCCATGCAACCCTGGGATGTCGGCTACTACGCGGAGCAGTTACGCCAGCGGGAGTATGACTTCGACGAAGAACAGCTACGGCCCTACTTTTCCTATGAACGAGTCAAGCAAGGTCTCTTTCAACTCGTGCAGCGGCTGTATGGCGTCGAAGTCCGCCAAGAGCAAGGCGTGCCTGTTTGGCGCGAAGACGTTCAATACTATTCGCTCTACGATTCGGACGGAACCAAACTAGGCGCCTTCTACGCGGACTATTTCCCTGACGAGCAAAAGCGGGGCGGCGCTTGGATGGATTCGTTGCTGACGGGATCCAAGACGGATCACGGTTGGGAACCTCATCTCGGGTTGATGTGCGGCAATCTGAATCCGCCGGTCGGGGACAAGCCTGCGCTGCTCACGCACCGCGATGTCGAGACGCTTTTCCATGAGTTCGGCCATCTATTGCACCACCTGCTGTCGCGCGTGGAGATTCGCAGCATGGCCGGCACGCATGTGGCTTGGGACTTCGTCGAACTGCCCTCGCAGATCATGGAAAACTGGTGTTGGGAAAGAGAAGCGCTGGACCTATTCGCTCAACACTACGAGACCGGTGCGTTGATCCCCGAGGAGCTTTTCCAGAAGATGAAGCGGGCACGGACGTTTCGCGCCGCCAATCAGCAGATGCGGCAGCTCGGATTAGCCTCGCTGGACCTGGCGTTCCACACCGACTACGACCCCGACCGCGACGGCGACGCGATGCCTTATGCGCGGAATGTCTTGGCGAGGTTTGCGCCCACACCCTTGCCCGACAACTACGCGATGGCCGCGGCCTTTACCCATCTGTTCGCCGATCCGGTCGGCTATGGCGCCGGATACTACTCCTACAAGTGGTCTGAAGTGCTGGACGCGGATGCGTTTACGCGATTCTCCGCCGAAGGGATCTTCAACTCCCAGACCGGGGCTTCCTTCCGCGAAAACATTTTGTCGAAAGGAGACAGTGAGGAGCCGGAAGCCCTCTTCCGCGCTTTCATGGGACGCGAGCCTAGCCCGGAGGCCCTGATGATTCGTCTGGGTCTAGGTTAAACAAGCAAAACGCCGCGACCGGGGAGGTGGTCGCGGCGTCCGCATCTAACGAGGAGTGCTTAAGCGAGACCTTTGGAAGAAGACGTTGCCGAGCCTAGGTTTTGAGGGTCACGCTCTTGCGAAACTGTCTTGAACTGACACGAGTCTATCAGCGCTCCAATGTGCGGAAAACTCGGAGACATCCCGGTTCAAGCCAAGGAATTTCTCGGTGGCTGGAGGTTGCAACCTCTCCAGGGAAAGGCAGTGAAGTCGCCTAGACGGACCAAAAGAATGTAGGGCAAGGGCAGGGCAGGAGAGCGGAGTCCGCGCCCTAGGTGACCGGTCCTGGATTGAAAGGCGAAAGGGCGTTATGCAGTCCCCACTGATCCGTCCAGACCCTCTTGCGGCCGCTGGCGACGTCAAGCATCATCCGGAATAGTTCCCAGCCAACCTGCTCGATGGTCGCCGCGCCGGATGCGATCCGTCCCGCATCGAGGTCGATGAGGTCGTACCAGCGTTCCGCGAGCGCGGTGTTCGAGGAAACTTTGATGACCGGAGCCATCGCAAGGCCGTAGGGCGTGCCCCTGCCGGTTGTGAAGATGTGCAGGTTCATCCCGGCGGCGAGCTGCTGCGTTCCGCAGACGAAATCCCCTGCCGGAGTCGCCGCGAAAGTCAGCCCCTTGCGCCGGATCTTCTCGCCGTGGCTAATGACGTCCGTCAGCGCCATCGTGCCGGACTTCGCCACGGAGCCCAGGGCCTTTTCGACGATGTTGGCCAGGCCGCCCCGCTTATTGCCGGGGGTCGTGTTGGCGCTGCGGTCCGATCGTCCGCGCGCGAGGTAGTCGTCGTACCAGCGCATCTCGCGTATAAGGTCATGGGCGACGCCTTCGCTGGCGCACCGCGGCGTCAACAAGTGGACGGCATCACGGACTTCCGTGACTTCCGAGAACATTACCGAGGCTCCAGCACGAACAAGCAGATCCGCAGCGAAACCCACGGCGGGATTCGCCGTCACGCCGGATAGCGCATCGCTGCCCCCGCATTGAACGCCGACGACCAGATCAGCCGCCGGACAAGTGACCCGGCGGCGTGCGTTGAGCTCGGCCAAGCGGCGCTCGGCAAAGCGCATAATGGCCTCGACCATGGACCCGAAGCCGCGGAGTTCTTCATCCTGCAGGCGCATCACGTACGGCTGGAGCTCAAGAATTGGCGGCAGCCCCTTGCTGGCATTCACAAGTCGCGACTGCGGCAGCAGTCTGTCCGGCTGCATCTTCTCGCAACCCAGGCTGACGATCAACGGCTCGCCTCCGAGATTGGGATGCCGAGCAAGTCGCCCAATGCTGCGGATCGGGATCGCCGCGTCAGGCGCATCAATCGCTACGCCGCAGCCGTAAGCGTGCGAAACCGAGATGACGTCGTCGACGTTGGGGAAGCGAGGCAGAAGCTCTGTGCGGATCCGCGCGATCGCATGATCAACAGTCGGAGCTACGCATTGCACCGTGGTCGCGAGACCGAGAATGGCTGGTGTCGACTGGCGCTGATGAGGCATGGC
>CAZYOX010000282.1:0-6022 GCA_964649285.1 uncultured Bryobacterales bacterium
TGCTGGCAGCTGCGGCGGTTACGTCAGCTCTTCCATCACCTCATCGAGCGCCGACTGCGGCGGACGCACCCGCTCAGCGGGAAGCGTGCCCAGCGGCTGGTCGTCGAGGTTGAGCATGTCGATGAATGTCGGCCGATTCGTATCGACGTAGAAGATGCCGGTGAGCAAGTGGCCTTCTTCGCCGGAACGCTCAATCATCTCAATCGCCTTGACGCGGTCGGTGGGATCGTAGTCCTGGTCGACGCGCTTGAGCAACAGTTTCGAGCCGTCGTGCATGGTCACTTCGCGGACCTGGCCCGGAGCCTGCTCCTCTTCCAGATGAATCTCATCGAAGAACGGCACAAAGCCGACGTCCTGCAGATTCTCCTGTTTCTCCCGGACGTACTCGTAGCTCTTGGTCGAACCTTGGTGGTCGTTGAACGTCACGCAAGGCGAGATGACGTCAATGACTGCCGTACCGCGGTGGGCCATCGCTCCGAGGAGAACCGCCTGAAGCTGCTTCTTGTCGCCCGAGAACGAGCGGGCGACGTAGGTCGCGCCCAACTGCACCGCCAAAGAGCACGTGTCGATCGGCGGCAGTTCGTTAACCACGCCTGTCTTCAGCCGCGAACCTAAGTCCGCCGTTGCCGAGAACTGTCCCTTGGTGAGGCCGTAGCAGCCGTTGTCTTCGATGATGTAGATCATCGGCAAGTTGCGCCGCAGCACGTGCACATACTGCCCGACGCCGATCGAAGCCGTATCGCCGTCGCCGGTGACGCCCAGAGCGGTGAGCGTGCGGTTCGCCAACAGCGCTCCGGTGGTGACCGAAGGCATGCGTCCATGAACGGAGTTGAAGCCGTGAGACGCGCCGAGGAAATAAGCGGGCGACTTGGACGAGCAACCGATGCCGCTCATCTTGATGACTTGCGTTTGGTCGATGCCCATCTCCCAGAAGCACTCCACGATGCGCTGCGAGATCGAGTTGTGTCCGCACCCGGCGCAGAGCGTGGTTGTTGACCCGCGATAGTCCAGGACCGGAAGTCCCAGACGATTAACTTTAGGCGCGGCAACGGTGCTGCTCATATCCCCTCCTGCTCGATGATCGAATCGGTGACCGTACGCGCGTCCAGCGGCATACCGCCAAAGTAGCGCACGCTCAGCATCTTCTCGGGCGAAATACCCGGGCTTTCCATCCGAATCAGCTGCATGAGTTGCCGGTCGCGGTTTTGGTCGATAACGTAAACCCGCTTGTGTTGATCGATGAATTCTCGAACCGCGGGCGGGAACGGAAACGCACGGACACGTAAGTGAGACGACTTGATGCCGTACTCGCGTTCCAATTGATCTTGACTCTCTTCGACGGCGTACAGCGACGTGCCGCAAGAGATGATGCCGACCTCGGCGCCTTCGGTCAGCTTCACTGCCGGGGCGGGTACCATCGCGCGGGCCGTGTCGAACTTGCGCTCGAGGCGCTCCATGTTGGCCGTCCAGTCGACCTCTTTCTCCGAGTAAGTCGCCCTCGTCGTATGTCCGGTGCCGCGGGTAAAGTAGGCCGCCTTGGGGTGCCGCGTGCCAGGCAGAGTGCGGTAGGGAATGCCGTCTCCGTCGATGTCTTCGTAACGGCCAAAACCGCCCAGCCGGTCAAGGTCTTCCTTGCTGAGCACCTTGCCGCGATTCATCGGCGCGGTCGGATAGGTGAACTTGTCAGCCGTCCAGTAATTCATGCCCAGATCGAGGTCGAGCATGACGAAGACGGGGGTTTGCAGCTCTTCGGCCAAGTTGAAGGCGTCCCCGGTCATTTCGAAGCACTCCTCGGGCGTGGCCGGAATCAACAGCGGATGCTTGGTATCGCCGTGAGAAAGCGTGGCGCAAGTGAGCAGGTCGCCTTGGCAGGTGCGCGTCGGCAAACCAGTGGACGGCCCCATGCGCTGGACGTCGAAGACGACCACCGGAATCTCGGCGAAGTAGCCCAGTCCAGTGAACTCCGCCATCAACGAAATGCCAGGCCCGGAAGTCGCGGTCATCGAGCGGGCGCCCGCCCAACCCGCGCCGAGGGCCATGCCGATCGAAGCCAACTCGTCTTCGGCCTGGACGATGGCGAACGTCGCCTTGCCGGTCTCGGCGTCAATGCGGAAACGGCGCGCGTATTCGGTGAAGTGCTCCGGCAGCGAAGAGGAAGGCGTAATCGGGTACCAAGTCACCACGGTGGCGCCGTTGAACACCGCGCCCAGCGCTGAGGCGGCATTGCCTTCGATAATGATCTTGCCGCCGTTCTCGTTCATGCGCTCCACGCGGAACGGGTCCTGCTTGTGGAGGTTCTCCGACGCCCAGTTGTAGCCGGCTTCCACGGCATTCCAGTTCATCTCGGCGGCCTTGACCTTGGACTCAAATTGCCGGAACAAGGCGATTTTGATCTCGGCCATCTCGATATCGAGCAGGTAGGCCAAGACCCCGTCGTAAATGATGTTGCGTACTAACTTACGCAGCTTGGGATTGGGGCAGACGGGCTTGACTAACTCATCAAACGGCGCCGCGTAGAAAAGGACGTCCGAGCGCAACTCGTTGAGCTTTAGCGGCTCGTCATAGATCACAACGGAGCCCGGCTCAAGCGCCAGCACGTCATCGCTGGCCGTCTCCTCATTCATCGCCACCAAGATGTCGGTCTCTTTCTTGCGGCCGATGAACCCGCGCTTGTTGGTGCGGATGGTGTACCACGTTGGCAAACCGGCGATGTTCGACGGGAACAGGTTCTTGCCCGATACCGGGATCCCCATCTGAAACAGCGCGCGCAGCAGGATCAGGTTCGCCGACTGGCTACCCGAACCATTGACCGTTGCCACCTGAATAGAGAAATCGTTAACCACCGGCTCCCGGGCGGGAGGCGTTGGCGAGCCGTCTAGGGCCGCTGAAATGGTCGCCATGACTGTCCTTCGAGTGATGAGCGCCCCTGCAAAAAAGCGCGGCCCGAGGGACGCGCCAATAACCGGGACGAACCTAGCAGAAGACCATCATTATATCTGATGCATCGCCGGTTGATGGAGACGCAGGGGAAGCGTCGCCCGCAAGAAGAGAGCCCCGCGAGGGCGGCGAGCGAAGCTTTGAGTGCGAGCGGCCGAGCTCGGTATGGGCATCCGCGGGGTTCCTTTCCAACAGGGGTTGGCAGATCCAACGAAGCAAACGAGGGGGCGGTGATTCCGGCCGGAGCAACGGCTCTTAAACGCGCATCTCCGCACCGGACGGGCATTTCGACGGCTGAGACTCCCCAGTCGCCGACGGCCTTCCGGGCTCCAGCAAATCGAGGCGGCGAGGCCAACCGGGCGCGAGGGCCCAGGGGAACCGGCTCAAGGGAAGGTTTCCTAACCGCTAGCTGATCTGTTGAATTTATCTACAGTTCTAGAGTGCATCATGATGGGTAGACCCGTACGAAAACGACGGGTACATTCGTGCGCGATTCAACGATAGGTTCGCTGCCGTCACGCCGACTGTTTCGCTGGCCGACCCAAAAGGCCGGCGATTCCAGTCGACGCGCATTAGCGGATTACAGGGCCGTTCGCGGCCATGATTTCACCGCAGCATCTCCTTGGGCCTGTGGCACACGTCCAGAAGCGCCTGGCGATATCCGATGGCGGTTGATGGAGATGCAGGCGTACTGATATAAGGGAGGTTCACCTCTGCCGCTCCCTCGGGCAGCTGTTTGGCCCGCTCGTCAGGGCGAGTCTGATTTTTCGTCGGCTAAAGCAATGCGAGACATCCCGCCGCCGCGCGCAACGCGCGACTACCTCCCTGAAGAGGCCACGGCCCGCCGCCAGGTCTTGAACCGTTTCACCCAAACGGCCGAATCCTATGGATTCCAGCCGGTCGAAACGCCGGTTTACGAACGTGTCGAGCTCTTTTTGGCCCGTTCCGGCTCGGAGATCAAGAGTTCGCTGTTGACCTTCCACTGCGACCACGAGGAGTTCGCCCTGCGGCCGGAGTTGACCGCTCCCGTCTGCCGGCTGCTGGCCGCCGGACAGCTGGACGACCTGCCCAAGCCCTATAAGCTCTACTACACGGGTTCGTGCTTTCGATACGTTAGGCCGGGGTCGGGACGCCTGCGGGAGTTCACCCAGGCCGGACTCGAGTTGTTGGGGGACGCCAGCCCGCACGCCGATGCCGAGATTATCGCCGCCGCCAGCCGCTTCCTGCGCTCGGCCGGCCTCGCCGACGCGTCGCTGAAGATCGGCTCCGTCGGTATCTTCCGCGCCTTGCTCTCCGGCAAGCTGGACGCCGAAGACCAGGCCGCAGTCGTGGGACACCTCGACTTGCTGGCCGGCATTCGCGAGCGCTCAGCTCAACTCCAGCGCAATGCCGACGACCGCCTGACCTTTGACGAATTGCGCATCGACCGCAAACAATTGGCCGAGCTCCAAGCGCGAACCGGCTACGAAGGCGAGTATTCGATTGCCGACCACGCCGACGTCAACGCCCCCGAGTTGGCCGAGAGACTTCCGCTCGAAGCCGAGGCCACGCTGCGCAACGTGTGGGCCGCGGAGGACCTGGTTCCCGAAGACCGCGCCGAGACGTTAATCAAGATTTCGCGTTTGCGCGGGACGTTAGATGACGTCCTCGACCGGGCCAAAGAGGCCCTAGCCGGCACCCCCGCGACCAAGGCGCTGGAGAATCTCGCCGATGTGTGCCGCTTGGTCAAGCTCTACGGAATCGACCACTACGAAGTGGTCATGGGCATCGCGCGGGGACTGACCTTCTACACCGGCGTCGTCTTCGAATTCACTGCCAACGGCCAGGCCTATGGCGGCGGCGGCCGCTACGACGGGCTCGCCGAGATTTTCGGAGCTAAGCCGACGCCTTCGGTGGGCTGCGCTTTCCGCTTCGACTCTCTGCTCGAAGCTCTGCACGGCGCCCCGGCTCCAGCGGCCTATCAGTTGTACTTAGTCGCCGACGCCGATAACCTCGCTGCCGCCATTACGTTGGCCGAGAGCCTGCGAGACCGGGACATGCGCGTAGGCGTGGGAGCCTCTCCGGCAGCGGGCTCGCTGGCCGAAGCGACTGCCGAAGTCCGCAAAGATGGCGTGAAGATCGGCAAAGTGACCGTGCCCGCCAACGCCGATGCGGTGCTGGCCGCACTCAGTAAATAGGCGTGTAGGGATAGGATGAGGGTCTGATGACTGAGCTAAGACTGGCGCTGCCCAAGGGCAGTCTCGAAAAAAAGACTCGCGCATTCCTCGAAGCCGCCGGCATCGACCCCAAGGGCTATGGCGAAGGCAGTCGCAGCTACCGTCCTGATCTCGGCATCGACAATATCTCTGTCAAGATTCTGCGCCCGCAGGAGATCCCCTACATGATCGCCGCGGGCTTTTATGACATGGGCCTGTCGGGTTTGGATTGGTATCTTGAGACTGCTTGTCAGCCGAATGTCGAAGACATTCTGGACCTCGGTTTCGGCCGCGTAGATATCGTTCTTGCCGTTCCCGAAGAGTGGGAAGACGTCAACAACTCAAAGGACCTATTCCAAAAATTCGCCGACTCTACGGGCACGCGACCGCTGCGCATCTGGACCGAATATTTGAACCTGACCGAGAGCCTCGTCCGCCAACACACGGACCTGGAGCCTTCGCTTTACACGCCTTACCAGCGGCTACATGTCGAGCGCCGCAGTTCTTCGCCCGTGGCCATCTTCCACTCCTTCGGCGCGACCGAATCGAAGCCGCCCGATGACGGTGACGCGATTGTCGACAACACCGAGACCGGCAGCACGCTGCGCGCCAACGGCCTGAAGATCATCGAGCGCGTCTTGCCTGACTCTACCGCGCGTTTGCTGGTGAACCGGCGTTCGTTGCGTCATCGCGAAAAGCGTCCGTTGATTGAGCGTGTTCGCGAAGCCTTCGCCGTGGGCGCGCCGAAGCGGCGCGAAGACGCGCCGGTCTTCGGGCATATCTAGCGATCCGGCCTCCTGGATTGTCTCGGGTGCCTTCCGAGCCGCGACCGTCAGGGAGCGGTCTTCACTTCCCAGGCTTAGGGGCGGTCACGGTCGGGCAAGGCGTCA
>CAZYOX010000283.1:0-5998 GCA_964649285.1 uncultured Bryobacterales bacterium
GGCCGCGCGCCGATCGCGCAACCGCCGGGTACCGATACTCGAGCCCGGCCAGTACGCGCCACCAAAGGACCTAGCACCAAACTGGACGCGCGCATCGTCTTGACCAACTCATACGGCGCTTCCGGCTTGGTAATTTCCCGCGTGACGATTGTGCGGCGCTCTCCTTCGCTTTTGATCTCGGCGCCCAGGCTTCTTAGCAAGCCTTCCATGGTCCGCAGATCGGCAACAGCCGGAATCCTTTCCAGGATCATCGGCTCGTCGGTTAACAACGTAGCGGCCAACGCCGGCAGTGCGGCGTTCTTGGCGCCTGAAATTCTAATGGAACCCCGCAGCTTCCGGCCGCCTTCAATCTCTAGCTTCTTCATGCACCTTTCCCAGCAGCAGCCAACGCACGCCGCAAGATTCCCTGATGGGCGTGCAGCAGAGCCTTGGCCTCTTCGAGCTCCAGACGCGCGGCGATCATCAGCACGGCGACGCGCACATCGCCGGCTTTGACGAGGGCATCCGCCGCGGCTGCGCGATCAACGCCGGCGATCTCCGCGACAATTCTCTCCGCGCGGTCGCGCAGCTTCTCGTTGGTCGGCTGCACGTTGACCATCCGGTTGCCAAGCACGTACCCGGCGCGCACCATCACTCCAGTCGAGATCATATTCAGCACTAGTTTCTGCGCGGTACCGCTCTTCATGCGCGTCGATCCGGTAATCACTTCCGGACCGACAACCGGAGCGATCAAAACGTCCGCAAAGCGGCCCAGCGACGCTTCGGGATTCGTCGTGAGGGCGGCGGTCCAAGCTCCCAGGCCTTGGGCAAAGCCCAATGCGCCAACCACGTAAGGCGTACGACCGCTGGCGGCAACGCCGACGACGCAATCGTTCGAAGCGAGGTCGAATGACGCCAATTCTTCCGCAGCCCGCGATTCGTCGTCCTCAGCGCCTTCGACCGAGTGCACCAATGCCTCCGCGCCTCCGGCGATCAGCGCGATCACGCGATCAGGAACCACGCCATACGTAGGGGGCAGCTCGGCCGCGTCCAAGACGGCTAGCCTTCCGCTTGTGCCGGCGCCCACATAGAAAAGGCGGCCGCCTTTTTCGAAACGCTCGGCGATGGCATCCACCGCCTGTGCAATGTGAGGGATTTCCGCTTCCACCGCCGCGGCAACGCCCGCGTCCTCGCGGTTGATGATTTCCAACATCTCCCTAGTGGAGACCGCGTCAATCCGCTCGCTGCGAGGATTTTGCTGTTCGCTCGGAAGCTTCTCGATCACAAGTTTCCGCAGTATATCAACGGCCTAACGGAGTTCTGCGCGCAGCCGCGCTAGCGTAACTTCGAGCTCCTCCGGCAGCACCCGCGTCTCGCCTACAACGGTCATGAAGTTGGAGTCCGCCTTCCAGCGCGGCAGCACATGCATGTGAATGTGGCCCGCGACGCCCGCGCCTGCGGCTTCGCCGATGTTCATGCCGACGTTCACGCCTTCGCAGCGGTACTGGCGGCGCAAGGCCGCCTCAAGCCGTTGGGTCAGCGAGATCGTTTCGTGGAGCGTTTCCGGCGGCGCCGCTTCCAAGGTCGCCAGGTGTTCGTAGGGAATCACCATCGCGTGTCCGCTGGTGTAGGGGTAGCGATTGAGAACGACGTAATTCTTCTCGCCGCGGAACACCACGAGGTTTGGGTCATCTTCCGCGGAGGCCGCGATCGCGCAAAACACGCAGCCGCCGTCCTGCGTTGCGCCGCTGTTGATGTATTGGTAGCGCCAGGGGCTCCAGAGGTAGTCCATCGCCAGGGACTAATCGGCGCCGTCTGAGTTTAACGGTTGTGCTGGGGGCGGAGGTCCGCCGTTAACGACATCGCGCAGTTCCTTGCTCGGCTTGAAGAAAGGAATCGTCTTGGGCGGCACTTCCACCCGCTCGCCGGACTTGGGATTCCTGCCGACACGGCCCTTGCGCTCCCGTGTCCGGAAGCTGCCGAAACCGCGAATTTCAACCTTGTCGCCGGTCCTTAACGACTCCACGACGCTATCAAAAATCGTTTCCACGATGACTTCAGACTCTTTGCGGGTCAACTCGACCACGCGCGAGACTTCTTCAATCAAGTCGGCCTTAGTCATTCTTCGGCTGTTCTCCGGATAAACTCACTCAGGATGTCGTAGTCGAGCTAAATCGTTATCTAGCAGCATGGTAGCATGTATACCCGGCGCTGCTGCCGCCTACACGACTGAAGCTTATCAACTTAGTCGATCGGCTCAGGGCTAATGCAGCGCAGGCCAATTCGCCGGTCCAATTCATCCACTTTAATGATCTCGAACTGATAGCGGCGGCCCTTCTCCAGCTCGGCCCGGCGTCCTGGCGAACGGCCCGGGATCTGCGAACTGTGGCACAGCCCCTCGACGCCGCGTTCTAGTTCGACAAACGCTCCGAACTTAGCCAAACGTACGACCAGGCCAGGGACGATCTCGCCGACGTTGTGGGTGGAGAAGTACGTCTCCCAGGCGTCGGGCTCAAGCTGCTTCATGCCCAGCGACATCTGGTTGGTTTCCTTATTCAGATCGAGCACCACCGCGCGCACCTGCTGTCCCTTCTTGAGGACTTGCTTCGGATCCTTCACGCTGCGGTCCCAGCTCAGGTCCGATATATGAACCAACCCGTCCACGCCTTCCTCGAGCTCAACGAAAGCGCCGTAGGAAGTGACGTTACGGACACGCCCTTCCACGACCATTCCAGGCTGGTAACGGTTCTCGGCGCCTTCCCAGGGATCGGCAGTCAACTGTTTCAGACTCAGCGAGATGCGGCGCTCCGTAGGCTGCACCTTCAACACAATCGCCTCCGTTTGCTGCCCGACTGTGAGAATCTTCGAGGGATGCCTCAATCGTTTCGACCAAGTCATTTCCGAGATGTGGATGAGTCCCTCGACGCCGTCTTCGAGTTCAACGAAAGCGCCGTAGTCCGTGACGCTAGCGACCTTGCCGGCCACCCTAGAGCCCACTTCATAACGGCTGCTCGCCGTCTCCCACGGATCAGGCGTCATCGCCTTCAGGCTGAGTGAGACGCGTCCCTTTTCCGGATCGATCTTCGTGACGCGCGAGGCGATTTGCTGACCGGGGGTTAAAACGCTGGCGGGATCCTTTACGCGCCCGTACGAGATATCCGTCACGTGGATCAAACCGTCTACTCCGCCAAGATCCACGAAAGCGCCGTAGGAAGTCACGTTCTTGACGATCCCTTCCGCCACGGCGCCGACGGAGATGCGCGATAACGCTTCGGCTCGCAAGGCGGCAGCCTCTTCCTCAAGCAGTTCGCGATGAGAAACGACAGCGTTCCCTCTCCGGCGGCTGATCTTGACGACCCGCACGGAAAGCGTCCTCCCCAGCATGGCCTCAAGATCCTCGCCGCCGAGCAATCCGGTCTGCGAACCCGGTAGGAACGCAGTCAGACCCTCGACGCTAACCGCTAACCCGCCCTTTACGCGCTCCAAGACGGTCGCTTCCAGCGTGCGCTTTTCTTGCAGCGCAGCCTCCAAGGCATCCCAGGCTTCCGTGTTCTCCTCGCGGGCTATACCAACCTGAGCGTATTCGCCCGGCGAGCCGAGGCTGGCGACATAGACGGCAACCGGACTGCCGGGTTCGAGCGTAGACCAGTCGAAGCCTTGCGGCGCCCGGCTCCGCTGCAGCATCGCTTCGGTCTTGCCGCCGATATCGATTACCGCGCCTTCTTCTGAGACGCTGACAACCACGCCATTACGACGTTCGCCCTCTACAATCTGAGCCGAGGCCGCAGAGTACTCCTCGATCAGGTGCTCGTAGACCGCTTCGTCGATTGCCCGGAGTTCTTCTTCGGAGACGTCATCCATACCGACATCCCCCGCTTGGGGCAAACCCGGTACGCCGCCTTCGTCGGCCGCCTGCGGAGGCGGCTCGGGGGCAAGGGGCTCTTGGGCGGATGCGGCCGGCTCTGGACTCGGCGGAGGAGCGGCAGGCGCTTCGACCGGCTTCGGCTTGGGCAGGGAAGGGGCCTCGCTGAAAGGAACCGACCGGCTTGGACCGGAAGAACTGACTCCGGCCTCGGGCGTCGGCTCCGTCGATTCTGCGGGGTTGGGCGTCCTGTCTGGCGGAGAATCCTGGTCCGATACTGAAGCGGCCAGCGCTTCCTCAGCCTGTTGATCAGCGCGCGGCTGGGGCGCTTCGGGTTCTCCGGTCATGACGATCTCCCGTGCAACGCCCGACTCAAGGGACGCCGCTTGAAATGAAAAAGCCGTCTCGAATCGGCCGACAAATGTTCGACGGATTCGATCCGGCTAGGTGAAGCTCAATATATCCAAGCGCTAGGGGCTTGTCAAACGCCGACTATCCGCGTTTCCGGAGCGGTCAGGCCATGCTTGAGGCTGTCGCGGTAGCCCCGAACCAGCCCGACCGCCGCGGCTACGGTTAGCGGACCCAGAATAAGGCCGATGAATCCAAAGACCTGCACCCCTCCCAGGATGCTAATGAAAACCAGCAGGCCATTGAGCTGGGAGCGATCCGCGATCAAGATCGGTCGAAGCACGTTATCGACGGCGCTGATCAACACGAGGCCCGCGATTAGAAGCGCCAGTCCGCGGCCGATGTCGCCGCTCAACAACAACCCCACGCCAGCCGGAAGCCAAACCATCCAGGCTCCGAAGATCGGCAGCAGCGACAAGAAGGCGATGACGACGCTCCAGAAAACAGGCGAGGGCAACCCCAGAACGGCGAAAGTCAAACCGCCCAACAGCCCTTGCGCCGCCGCAACCAGCAGTCCGGCGCGGATCGTGGTCGAGATCATTTCGATCGCCTCGGCCATCATGCGGTCGTGCCGTTCGCCGCCAAAAGGCGAGATATCGCGAAGCAAGGTCACCAGGCGGATGCCGTCCAAGAAAACATAGAACAGCCCCAACAACAGTACGATCGCGTCGAGAATGAAGGCAGCCAGGTTGCCGACCAGTCGAGCCGACCAGGCGCCGATGCGCTCCCGAACGCCGCTTACCGCCGCTCCCGTTATGTCGGCGACTTGAACCTCAGCGCCGGGAATATTTCGCGAGATCCATTCGGCCGCCAGATCCAGCTGTTCCATGATCTGTTCTGACGGGAGTTGACCGGCCGTCGCGACGGCCTGACGAATAAAAGCGGGAGCGAACCAAGCAAGAGGAGCGGCCAGCAGTGTTGCGACGGCCAAGGTACTCAGCAGCGCCGCGAGCCTCGGGCGGCGCACCCGTTTCAACAGCCAGCGGTGTCCGGGGAAGAAAAAGACGCCCAGAACTCCTGCCCAAAGCAATGCCGTCAGAAAAGGACGACAGACGAGATAGACCAGATAGACCAGCCCGGCGGCAAGCAACCAGGCAACGGCCTCCCTCCGCCACTCCTCGCTAGGACGCATCGGAATCTATTTCCTCCAGAACGCAGGCGTCAGGATCACAATCGTCGTGTAGAATTCCAACCTTCCGGCAATCATGTCGCCGACCAACACCCACTTGGCCAGGGCCGGCAATCCTCCGTAGTTGTCCAATGGACCAACCCCTCCTAGTCCAGGACCGACGTTAAACATTGACGCAGCAACTGCCGTGATCGCAGTCAGCACGTCGACCCCCAGTGCGGCCAACGCCAGGCAGGATGCGAAATTGACGACAAGTGCCAGGTACACCAAGTTCAATAGACTTTGCACCGTCGATTCGGGAACCACCTCGCCGCCCAAGCGCACTGCGAATACGCCGCGGCGCTCGACCATTCGCTTGAACTCGCGATCCACGACACGTCCGAGAAGAATAACCCTAGCGACCTTCAGTCCGCCCGCGGTGGACCCTGTACAGCCGCCGATGAACATCAGCGCCAGCAGAATCAGCTGAGGCAATGGAAGCCAAATCTCGAAGTCGTCGCTCACAAAGCCGGTCGTGGTAATGATCGAACTGACCTGGAATAGCGCGCTGCGAAATCCATACTCGGGCGCATAGCCGTGCTGCCAAATCAACACGAAAGCGATCACCGCCGTCGCCGCCG
>CAZYOX010000284.1:0-5982 GCA_964649285.1 uncultured Bryobacterales bacterium
CCTCCCCACTGATAGTCCCAGCAGGTATCGAAGAAGGTGAGGCCTTCATCGATGGCGGCATGCATGATGCGCACAGCTTCATCCTTGTTCTCGATAGAGCCGATGTGCCAGCCGCCGAGACATAGGATAGAGACCTGCTCGTTGGTGCGACCCAGACGGCGCGTGGGCAAGCCGTTGGAGGAATCGGTTTGGGCAATAACCTGCTGCGCGAGCGCAGCCGCGGCCGCGCTGCCCAGGAGCGTGCGGAAGAAGGTGCGTCGAGGGCTTTCTTCGGAAGCGTCGTGGGGCATGCGGTCATTTTAGACGCTCGTACTCCGGCAGGCCCGCTTAGATTTTCTTGGAAACACTTGCTGCGTGTTAGCATCTACTACAGTTGCCGGTCTCCGGCCTCCCGTTAGCCAACGAAGGAAACGCCAATCGGTCGCCCGGCCGCCCCGATTGGACGCATCCCGTGCCACATAAATACGTCGATTCCCGCCGCATACTCGACGTCCTCCCCGTCGCCGTATACGTCTGCGACGCCGATGGCCTGATCACATACTTCAATAGGCAAGCCGTTCAACTCTGGGGCCGCGAACCGAAGCTCCACGATCCCGACGACCGGTACTGCGGATCGATTCGGCTATATTCCGCCGACGGCCTGGCCGTGACGCACGACAAGTGCTGGATGGCTCTGGCTCTTCGGGACGGCAAGGAGTATGTCGACCGAAAGATCGTTATCGAACGACCGAACGGTCAGCGACGTCTAGGGATTGTCCGTGTTTACCCGATCAAGAACGGGGACGGTCAGGTAAACGGGGCGATTAACATCATCGCCGACATTACGGACCGGCAGGAGGCGGAAGATGCGAAGCGAGAATCAGAACAACGTTTCACTTCCTTCATGCAGCACCTGCCGGCCGCCGCGTGGATCAAGGACGCCCAGGGCCGCTACCTGTACGCCAACGACTACGCGCAAAACATTTTCGGCGTTCCGTTAAATGAACTGCGAGGCAAGACCGATCCGGAAGTCTTTCCTCTAGATACGGCGTCAACCTTCCAAGAAAATGACCGGCAGGTCAAGGACTCGCGGAGCGTCGTTCGCAACGTCGAGACGCTGGAACACGCAGGCGACGGCATCCATGAGTCGATCGTCACCAAGTTTCCGATCTTCGACGAAGATGACTTGGTTGCCGCCATAGGCGGTGTGGCGATCGATGTCACGGAGCAACGACGGGCGACCGTCGCGTTGCGAGAGAGCGAGGCGCGATTCCGCCTGTTAGCGGAATTGCTGCCAGTAGGTCTTTACACTTGCGCGGCGCCCGGCGGCGTTATTACGTACTACAACAAAGCCGCGGCTAGAATCTGGGGATGCGAACCGTCGACGGGCCCTGACGGCAACCGCTTCTGCGGTTCATTTCGTCTGTTCCGCCCCAACGGCGAGTTCTTGCCTCATGACCAATGTCCGATGGCTGACGCCATACGAGACGGATTGGAATTCCGGAACGAAGAGGTCATTGTCGAACAGCCCGGAGGCTCGCGGTGCACGATCCTCGTTAATATCGATCCGCTCAGAGAGACCTCGGGACGAATCGTAGGCGCCGTCAACGTCTTCGTGGACATCACAAAATTGCGAGAGGCGCAACGAAGAGTCGCCAAGGAAAAGGACAACCTGAGAACTCTGCTCAAGACGCTGCCTGTGCCGGTCCTGACTGCTCACGATGCACAGTGCCGGCATATCTCGGGAAACCCGGCGGCTGAGCGGCTTCTGCGAATGGGCAAGGGCGGCAATTTTTCCAAGAGCGCTCCTGCCGGCGAAATACCGCAACATTTCCGCCTTTCGAAGAACGGCCGCGTGCTGGCCCCTGAGGAGTTGCCAGTGCAGCGGGCTGCCAGAGGGGAGAAAATCCGCAATGACGAGCTCGATTTCGAGTTCGACGACGGAACTGTCGTTCATGCATTGATGTCCGCCAGCCCCTTGCGCGATGCGACAGGCGCCCTCCGCGGAGCGGTAGCTGCCGCCTTGGACGTCACCCAGTCCAAGAACGCCGAGGCTTCATTGAAAGAAGGGGCCCGCCGCACGGACGAATTTCTGGCGACTCTTGGGCACGAATTGCGCAACCCGCTCGCCCCCATTCGCATGGGGCTGGAACTCATCAAATTGGCCGGAAACGATTCCGCTGCCGTGCAACGAACCCGCGAGATGATGGAGCGGCAGACCGATCAACTGATCGCTCTCGTGGACGAACTACTCGACGTTTCCCGAATCAGCCGCGGCAGGGTGGAGCTGCAAAAATGCCCGGTGAAGTTGGCCGACGTGATTCAGCACGCGGTGGAAACGGCCCGTCCGTGGATTGAAGAAGCCGGCCACGTATTGACCATCGACGCGCCTAATGAGGGGACCCGCATTGATGGAGACCAAAACCGGCTGGCGCAGACGCTGTCGAATCTGCTGAATAACGCCTGCAAGTACACTCCTTCTCCCGGTCGCATCCGCCTAACAGCCCGGCGGCAAGGAAGCCATGCCATAGTTTCCGTTGAGGACAATGGAGTCGGGCTGGCGGGCGACGCGGCCGGACAGGTTTTCGAGATGTTCCGGCAACTCGATCCGCCGCCAGGCGTGCCAAGATCCGGGCTCGGCATCGGACTGACGCTTGTGAAACAACTGGTGGAAATGCACGGCGGGACGGTCCAGGCGCACAGCGACGGCGCCGGTCTTGGAAGCCGATTCACCGTCCAGCTCCCGGTTCTCAGCGAGGCCTTATCCGGCGAGGACGACCAACGCCCGCCGGTCCAGGAAGAAGATTCCTCCAAGCGCCGCCGCGTGATCGTGGCGGATGACAATAAGGCTGCGGCCGAAGGCCTCAGTCTAGTGATCGGCCAACTGGGACATGACGTTCGTACGGCCTATGACGGCTCGCAAGCCCTCCAGATCGCAGCTGAGTTTCGGCCGGACGTGATCCTGATGGACCTGAGCATGCCTGTAATGGACGGCTATGAAGCGGCTCGACGCATTCGAGAGGAGCCCTGGGGAAAAACGCTTCTTCTTGTCGCCGTGAGCGGCTGGAGCCAGAAGCAGCATAAATCGAGAGCCGCCGAGGTGGGCTTCGATCATCATCTGGTCAAGCCGATTGCCGTTCCTGACATGCGCCGAATGCTCTCGAAGAGCCCGACCGCGCCTGCGCCGGAGTAGTCCCGAAGAGGACGCCCTTGGGCTGCAACCCGGAAAGCTACAGTCTGAGCCCCGGAGGGGCAGAGGAATCACCAGCCCACAGCGCAAGCCGTCGGGACACGGGGCTATTCGGCGCCAACGCTGCTCCCTTCCCTATGGAACCTACGATTGCTAATTCGCGAGCGAGCAACAAATATCCGGTGCGAGTAAAAATGCCCCAACGAAACCGGAAAGGCGCGCGGTAAATCTAACATTTAGGACCGAACAAGACCGATTTAGCGTTTGGCCCGTGCCTTGCATAACTGTTGGACAAGAGTCGAGCAGAGGACGCCATGTTTGCCTGGAGGCATGCCGCGATATTGTGGATTGCGCTGACGATGTTTGGCGCGTCCGGCGCGGCAGGGGCATGGCAAGCGCAAGGGGAACCGCCGCAACTGGCGGCGGTTCCCGCGCCAGATGATCCAGACGACTTCGACTCTGCCTGGGGAAGCGAAGAGCGCCTTCAACTACTCGAAAAGCTGAACCGCTGCGATCGCGACGTATTGCCCAAGCTGGAGACGATCGTCATCCCGTTGGATTGGGATCGAGACGAAGCCGATTACTCCCCGCTGCCGAAGAAGTTGGCCTGGGCGCAGCAGCTGGAGAGCTTTGTATTGGTCCACGCACCGATGCAGGCCTTCGCCGCCTACGAATATGGCGAGCTGGTTCGCTGGGGCCCCATCAGCAGCGGCGGACGCAACTCGCAAACTCCGGCTGGCGCCTACTTCTTGAACTGGAAATCCAAGGGGCGCAGCAGCACGGTGAACCGCAATTGGTTCTTGCGCTGGTACTTCAACTTTGAGAACAGCACCGGACGTTCCTTCCATCAATACGCCTTGCCTGGCTTGCCGGAGAGCCATGGCTGCATCCGCTTGCTGGCGCGCGATGCACAATGGATGTACGAGTGGGGACGCTCGTGGAAGTTGGACGCGAGAGGAGTCAATGTAGAGGCGTTCGGCACGCCGGTGATCATCATTGGCGAATACGACTTCGACAGCCCGCCGCCGTGGCGGGATCCGGAGCTCGTGGAACAAGGGTTCGCGCTATCGCGTTCAGGGCATTGGGCCGCCCGCGCGGCCGAGTCCTTGGCCGTCGAGCGGTTGCGCGACGCAGGGATGTTCTTCGCGGAGACGGACGACTAGAATGATAGCCGGATGCTGGCCCGTCTCCTCTCGCTCTACTTGCTGTTGAGTTGCATGCCGCTTTGGCCGCAGGCCGAATATCGCGTTTACAACGATCATCCGAGAATCTGGCTGGACGAGTCGCGATTGGTTCGCGTGCAGCGGGATGCCGAAAGGGATACGCCCAGGTGGGTTCGGTTGCGGGAGTTGTTAGCGCAACCCGCCCAGTTGCAGGAGCCCGCTTTTGCTCAAGCGCTGGCCTACCAAGCAGGAAGCGATGAATCATATGGCCGCGCGGCGGTGGAGTGGGCGCTCGCGGCGGCGGAACGGAATTTCAGCGAAGCAGGAGACTTGCGGCAGGGTTCTCTGGTCTTCGATTGGTGCCAGCCGCTGCTCAGCGAGCAGGAACGCTCCAAGATCGTTGCCGGCCTTGCGGCGGCCATCACTGCGGAGATAGATGCCGACGAAACGAACTTGTTGCGAACACGCGATGCCCTGTTGGCCTCCATCGCTGTGTCGGGAATCTGGGCCGGGGCGGAAGAAGCGACGGGGAAATTGCTGAATCAGAAATGGAACGCCCAGCTATTGCCGCAGATGGAAGCAGGCAAAGCAGCGGACCGGGCCGACGAGCTGCAAGCGGCGCTGGAAATCTGCATGGCAGTACGGCAGAATTTGGACCGCGATTTGTGGAGCGAGTCGCCGCGGCCGTTTCGCGATGTTGCCATGGCGCGTATCTTCAGCTACTTGCCCGATGACTTAGAAACCAAGGAAGGGCGCGTACATCGTCCATCCGTCGTGCCGGCCGGATCCGATCCGGAAACAGAAGCGATCGTGGGCCGCGTAGCGGAAATGACTCTGGTCGGTTTCGACTCGCGATCGCGCAGTTCGCAGTTCTTGCAAGGTTGGCTGCGCAGCGACGCGCACACCTTGCGGGGCGGCTACGGAGCGCCGTATGAGTTCCTCTGGCTCAATCCTTATTTGCCCGGCTTGAGCCCAGCGTCAGGCC
Organism: uncultured Bryobacterales bacterium; assembly: GCA_964649285.1. Classification (GTDB taxonomy): domain Bacteria; phylum Acidobacteriota; class Terriglobia; order Bryobacterales; family UBA6623; genus CAMPKL01. The sequence goes on from CAZYOX010000284.1 coordinate 5,318, forward strand.
CGCTGTCGGCATACGACCCGGTACGCAAACGATTTTTCGCTAGAAGCGGTTGGGGCAAGGGCGGCCAGTGGCTCGGCTTCCTTGACGGCGCCCTGCTGCGTTACGAGGACGGAACGTTAACGCCGGTCGAGCCAGACAATCAGGCAGAAGCCATCTCGTTCCCTGGTTTCGCCATTGCCCTGCCGGCAGAGGATGCAAAGTTCGAAGCGAAGGTGCTCGATGGCAACCAGAGCTACGGGCAGCACGTGTACTTGCTCGGAATGGATGACGAACGCCGCTATGAAATCAAGATCGGCGACTCCGACTGGAACGAGTATCAATCGCGCGGAGGCGTGATCGCTTTAACGGGCGACCCGGCTGGCCTAGATAAGCTTAACTTCCTTGAAGAGCAAACAATACGCGTCCGGCCCAGCAAACGGTAGCCGGTCGCCGCTCGGCCGCGCGGAAGCAAGAGCCGTTGCTGCCGTAGCCCCCAAGGGTCCGAAGCAAGCCCGTTTGGCGATAATGGGTCCTCGGACCAATCTATGTCGACTGTAAAGATCTTCAACAACGGCCCAATCATCATCACCGGAGAATTCACCATCATCGATCAGGATGGCGCTCAGTACGATGTCAAGGGCAGGACGCAGATCGGCCTATGCCGCTGCGGAATGTCCTCCAACAAG
>CAZYOX010000285.1:0-5968 GCA_964649285.1 uncultured Bryobacterales bacterium
GGTCTTCGGCCAGAAGGGCATGCTGTTCTTCACGAACCGCTCCAGCCAGGTCGGCAGGCTGGATCCAGCCACAGGCGAGATGAAGATCGTTAAGACTCCCAGCGAGGGCACGTATCCCTATGGAATCCAGGTCAACTCGAAGGGCGTCCTTTGGTATGTGGACTTCAACGGTCCCCGTGTAGGCAGCGTCGATCCGTCGACCATGGAGATTAAGGAGTACACGTTGCCGAATCCCGACTCGCGTCCAAGACGTATCGCCCTGGGACCGGACGATGTCGTTTGGTACACGGATTTCTCGCGTGGCTATCTGGGACGCTTCGATCCGGCGACAGGCGCGGTAAAGGAATGGGCCTCTCCCGGCGGCCCCGAGTCGCAGCCGTACGGCATTGCCTATTCGGATGGGGCAATCTGGTACAGCGAATCGGCAGTGCGGCCCAATACGCTAGTGCGTTTCGACCCGAAAACCGAGAAGTTCCAGAGTTGGATCATCCCGGCGGGAGGCGGCGTCGTCCGCAACATGATGAAGACGGTCCGCGGCAACGATCTCGTCCTCGCGGAGAGCGCGATTAATCGCGTCGCGCTCGTCGAGATTCAGTAGATCTGTTCCTTAGTGCGCCGCAGCCTCCCTGTGGTGCGAGCCATGATCGGATTCCGTCGGATCATCGATCGCAAGCGTGCTTTGTGTCATGATCCAGGCCAACAGCGCGAAGATCACCGCCGGCACAGCGATGGCTGCGTACTGTTGCGCGAAGAAGTGCGTTATTCCCGCGCCGATCATGATGATCGCGAGCAATACGGCGCCGATAGGGCGCCCGCTGGGCATCATCAATAGAAACCCGGCAATGACCTCAACGACCCCTATCGTGTACATGAAATCCGGCGGGAGATTCCAGGCTGCAAACTGTTCCCCTACCATTTGGGGGCCCCAGAGCTTGGCGAGTCCCACAAAGAGAAACAGCATCGACAGGGAATAGCTGACTACGGTCACCGCCAGCGATGCTCTCGTCCTGCGGCTTTGATCCAACATGATCAGTACCTCCTTGTATTCCGCCTTATTGGATGGCCGGGACGGCAAAAGGTTGCGTCGGTTTTGCCTGTAGCTCACCTGCCTTCCCAAGAGCGTCTGAAATTGCCTTGTCTGGACGGCCCTGCGGACGAGAAAGGGCTGTGTCGCCATGCTACGCTGGCGGATTCATGGCTAACAAAGTAGAGGCGCGGCTGTCGCGCGGTTTGCGAGATCTGCTGCCGGAGGAGATGATCCAGCGGCAATGGATGATCGATACGATTCGGGGCGTCTATGAGATGTACGGCTTCTCGCCCATCGAGACGCCCGCGGTTGAGTTTATGGACGTTTTGTCGGGCTCGGCGGGCGAGGAGGCGCAGCAAGGACTCTTCCGCGTCACCAACCCGGAAGAGGAAACGTTGGGTCTGCGATTTGACTTGACCGTGCCGCTTTCGCGAGTTGTCTCGCAGTATGACTTGCCCCTGCCGTTCCGCCGCTATCAGGTATCCCCGGTGTGGCGCGCGGACAAGCCGGCGCCGGGACGCTTCCGGCAGTTCACGCAGTTCGACATTGACTCGGTGGGGGCCCCTTCGGAAGTGGCCGACGTCGAGATCATGGCGGCGATGTGCGACACGTTGGAGGCGCTGAAGGTCGGCGGTTACATCGTGCGCTTCTCCAGCCGCAAGATTCTCAACCTGCTGTTGGCCTATGCGGGCATCAAAGAAGAACAAGGCACCGAGGTGTTCCGCGTGCTCGACAAGCTCGACAAGATTGGCCTGGAGAAGGTGAAGCTCGAGTTGGGGCCGGGATACAAGGACGAATCCGGCGCGCCGATTAGCGGCCTGGGTCTTGAAGGCAAGCAGATTGATCGTATCGTCGGATTCCTCGGCACAAAGGGCTCGACGCGCCAGGAAGTGATCGACAAGTTGCGCGCTCTGTTCAGCGAGGTAGCGAATGCCGAGGCCGAGATCGCCGAAGTCGAGGCCATCTCAAATCACCTCGAAGCCTTGGGATACGGCAGCGATCGCGTCATGCTCGACTTGAGCATTGCACGTGGCCTGGCCTACTACACGGGTCCGGTGTTCGAGGCCAATCTTACCGATGCGCCGGAGTTTGGGTCGGTTTTCGCAGGCGGACGCTACGACAATTTGGTGACTCGTTTCGGCGGACCGGCGGTTCCGGCGACAGGGGCGTCGATGGGCGTCGACCGGCTACTGGCTGCCCTGACTCACCTGAAGCGCGTGCAGACATCGAAGACGATGGCGCAGGTATTGGTCACGACTATGGACGAGTCTCTGACCGGCGATTACCTGGCGCTTACGCAAGAGTTGCGCCGCGCGGGCATCAGAACGGAAGTTCATGTGGGGCGTCCCAAGAAACTAGGCAAGCAACTGCAACGGGCCGACCGGCTACAGATTCCCTATGTGTTGATCATGGGTGGCGACGAAGCGGCGCGCGGCGTGGTCACTGTCAAGGAAATGGAGGTCGGCCGCGAGCAGGCCGACACCGTTGCCGGACATGAAGAGTGGAAGGAAGCGCGCTTCGGTCAGCAAGAAGTGCCGCGCGGCGAAGTCGTCGAGACGCTCAAGCGCCTGCTGAAAATCTAGGACGTCCGAATCAGGACGAGGCCGCCGGCCAGCAGGCCAATGCCGACGATGCGTTGCAGGTTCGCATGATGAACGGCGAAGCCGAACAGGCCGAAATGGTCGCAAACGACGGAGGCGGTGAGTTGTCCCACGATGACGCAGGCGACGAATGTCGCCGCCCCGAGGCGATGCGAAAGCAGAATTCCGGCGAGCACGAGGCAGGCGCCCATTAACCCGCCAATCCAATACCACCATGGAGCTTTGCTCATGGTGGCGAACGATGGCGTCTCCGCTTGCATGGCGACACAGGCCACAGCGAGCATCGCCAGCCCGACCACGAAGTTGGCGATCGCGGCGAAAATCGGGTGCGGCAAGAAGTTCCGAAGGGAGGCGTTGATGCCGGCTTGCACGGGAACAAGGGTTCCCACGAGGGCGCCAAGTATGACAAAAAGTACCTGCATGGCCCCCATTGTGCCGTGTTTGGCGGTTAGGATGATGCCCATGACTCGACTGACTGGTTGGGCCGTCAGTGCTCTTGCCCTCGGACTGTTCGCCTGCGGCAGCGAGCCGATCACCGCGGAGGAGCAAGCAAGGCTGGAGAAGGAGTTTCAAGAGTCGATGACCGATGTAGTCCTCGTCGGCAACTTCACGGTCACGGGACGCGGTGATGATGCCAACCTGCGGCCGGAACGCTATGAGGTGAAGAGCGTCAACCATGTTGCCGGAGACATCTGGACGTTCACGACGCGTATTCAGTACGGCGACCACGACGTGACCGTACCAGTGCCGGTAAAGTTGCTGTGGGCGGGCGACACGCCGGTAGTAACTTTGACGGACGCCGAGATTCCCGGAGTGGGTACATTCACTGCGCGGGTCGTCTTTTACCGCGACCACTATTCAGGAATGTGGTGGCACGGCGAGACTGGCGGCAACCAGTTTGGCCGGATCCTGCGCGGCGAAGAAGCGCGGGCGCAGTAACTACAGCCCGAGCGTATCGGCGGCGTAAGCCAGACCGGCGCGGACGTTGTCGTCTTCGAGCTTGATGTGCTCGTCCGCCGAGAGCCTACTGATGCGCGGCAGCTCGCCTTTCGGTTCGGTGTCTTGCACGAGTTTCATCGTACGGATCACGTCTTGGCCGGGGATATCGGTCCCCATAGTCGCCCAATAACTATCTTCCAGGTAGGGGACTTCTAGCGCGTCTCGCGTCATCGTCTCTAGCGAGAACTTCAGATTGGGTTGCGCCTGACGCAAGATCGAGACGGCTTGGCGCAGATTGATGACGCCGGAGCCGAGCTTGGCGTCAAAGAGCAAGAAACCTTTGTCGTAGGACTTCAGCACGTGGTCTTTGATGTGGCACGAGTAAGCGAATTTGGAGAAAGCGCGGGCGATACTGACGGGGTCTTCCATAAGCGCGTAGTTGTTGCCCAGATCGACGCAGACGCCGACGTATTCGCTCTGCATGCGGTCAATCAGTTGCAGAAGATCTTCGCTGCGCAGATCCTTGTGGTTCTCGATGGCCATCTTCATCTTGCGCTTGCGCAGGACGGGCTCGGCCAGATTGACGGACTTCCAGGCAGCCTGGCGCGCTTCTTGGAAATGGGCGAGGTCGGTGAAGGACTCATAACGACGTCCGGAGAACAGCACGGTTCGAATCACGGTCGCGCCGGCTTGATCCGCGGCGCGGACCATCCTCTGAAAAGCATCCAAGTCCGAGTCGTTGCGCGGCAGTTGGACCGAAGCCTCGAAGTACATGCCGTTCTTGCGCAAGATGTCGCCTACCTTACGAGCGTAACCGCCGTCGGCGTCGGGCAAAGCCGCTTGGATTCCGCCGGCGCCGAGGTCCGCACAGTAGGAGGCGAAGCGCGCAGGGTCGGTGATGGGCGTTTCGCCGCGCTGACGCTCCACGCTGGCCCGGAAGTGATAGGAGGCGCTGGCGACCCCGACCGACGTCCGCGGGGCGCCGGAAACGGCAGTGAGGGCGGCGAGTGCGGCGAACTGACGACGAGTCATGGCGATTATGTTTTAATCTCCAGTGCGAAGGATAGCATCGAAGCGGCTAAACTGATCGGACGTATGCAGTACTGGTTGATTAAATCGGAACCCTTCAAATATTCCTGGGAGCAGTTCGTCAAAGACAAAGGGACGACTTGGGATGGCGTGCGCAGCTACGAGGCGCGCAATAACTTGCGGGCGATGGCGAAGGGCGATCAAGCGCTCTTCTACCATTCGAATGAAGGGTTGGAGATTGTCGGCATCGCCAAGGTTTCCAAGACTGCATATCAAGATCCCACGACGGACGACGATCGCTGGGTGGTTGTCGATTTCAAGCCGCTCAAGGCCTTGAAGAAGCCAGTGACGTTGGCACAGATGAAGGCCGATAAACGGCTGAAGAACATGAAGCTCGTTCGCCAAGGCCGGCTATCGGTATCGCCGGTCACCGAGGACGAGTTTAACGCCGTGATGGAGCTTGCAAGCTAGTCGGCTTGCTGAGCCGCCTAAGAAAGGGCAGGAACAGAGCCTTGCAGATTGCTGCCGCCGGCAGACTAGAAAAGAGGACCAAGGTGGGTGCTTCCATAACGATCGTAGAGTCGGCTGGTTTGGCATTGCGCTCCACGAGCGGATTGTCTTAATACCTCCTAGCTCTTTGCCCTAGACCCTTCTGCTCAGCTTGACGTGAATCGATGAAACAACAGACTTTGTTTGGCTCGCTGTGGCGCAAGACGCGCCGCAGCCTCGGCGGACGGCCCCTCTCCGTGTTGGTCGCTGGGACCAGCGCCCGTTGCGGTAAGAGCTGGGTCAGCACGGCGATATGCCGCAGCCTCCACCGCCGGGGGATGAGCGTCGTGCCGTTTCAGGCGTTGAGCTTTTCGACGCACGCCGCTCGTTGCCCAGCGGGAGGCTCGATCGCCTTGGAGCAGGCCCGTCAGGCCGAGGCTTGCGGGCTAGCCCCGGCTGTCGCTATGAATCCCTTGCGTTGTGTCGCAACTCCCGGCGGCCACGACGTGCTGTTGGGCGGCAAGCCCTGGCGTAGTATCGATGGCCTGAACTTCTCTCCCATCCTGGAGGCGATCAGCGAACAGATTGTCGCAGCCTATGAGAGGTTGTCTAAACAAGCGGATCTAGTCGTCATCGACGGGATGGGCGGCGCACTGGAGTTGGACCAACGGGCGTCGGAGCTGGCCAACATGGCTCTCGCGGAACGCTTGGGGAGCCGCGTCTTGCTGACTTGCAGCGCCGATCGCGGAGGGGTTTTCGCCTCGCTGGTGGGCACCATCGGCATGCTTCCACTAGAGCAGCAAGATTTAATTAAGACTTTCTTGGTTAATGACTTCTATGGTACTCCTCAAAGTTTTGATCGAGGTCGGCAGATTATCGAAGG
>CAZYOX010000286.1:0-5894 GCA_964649285.1 uncultured Bryobacterales bacterium
CGACACCCAACGCAGCAGCAGATTCTGGGTCACTGTTGCCCGGACGGTGTCGCCGATGTACTTGCGTAGGTCGTTTGCCAGCTTACGCATCTGGTCGGAACTGATGTCACCCAGCGGCAAGAAGATCTCGACCATCGAGTAGCCTTCTTGTTTTTGGGGACGGGTGTTCAGCTTCAGCCAGCGCTTGTACTCCTCGGCGGCATCCGAGGCGATCACCATCGGAGACGGTCCCTTCAGCGGCTGGTCCTTATATTGCTCGTATGCGTCCGCGATGCGCGTGGTCCAAGTCGGGTCGAACTTGAGCTTGCCGCGTTCCAGTTCGACTTCCTTCTTGAACTCCTCAAAGCCCATCTTGGCGACCAAGAACTTCATGCGGGCCTTGGCGCGATTCTGCTTTTCGCCGTACTTCGCAAAAACGCGGCCGATCGCCTGAGCCAGCGGCAGCATCTCCATTGCCGGGACAAAGTCACTCAGCAACCAAGCCTGTTGCGGCAAGGCGCCGAGACCGCCTCCCACGTAAACTTGGAAGCCCTCGACGCGCTTGCCGTCGATCTCCTTGACCGCGGCAACGGCGCCAAAGTCATGGATGCGAGCCAGGGCGCAGGCATTGTTTGAGCAGCCCGAATAGGAAATTTTGAACTTGCGGCCGAACCCTTGGGTATCGGGGTGACGCAGCATGAAATAGGCCATCGCCCGCGCGTGCGGGGCCACGTCAAACAACTCGTCCGAGCAGATGCCGGCATCCGGGCAGCAAGTCACGTTGCGGACCGTGTTGCCGCAGGCCTCTCTGGTCGTGATGCCACGCTCGGCCAAACGCCGGAACATCGTGGGGCAGTCGTTGATGTCAATGAAGTGGCACTGGAAGTCCTGGCGCGTTGTCACGTGCAGCACGCCCACGGCGTACTCCTCCGAGACATCCGCGAGGACGATCAATTGATCCAAGGTCAACACGCCCATGGGGATCTTGATGCGCTGCATCTGCACGCGCTCCTGGCGCTGCCCGTATGTGCCGTGCCGAAGACGGAACTCAAGGAATACCTTTTCCGAGGACTCTCCAGCCTGAAAGCGCCGGAGTTCCGTCTCGTAGACGTCAATCTCCGCGCGCATCACTTCTGGAATGGAACTCCAGCGGTCCGAAACGCTTGTCGTGTCGACAACTGTGGTGGCCATAATCCTTACCCCCTCTCGGGAATCCCTACTAAGTCTATCGACATTGTAACAATTCCCCTTGACGCCTGCGGGTCAATCTACCCTCGCCTTGCTATCCTCCGGGTTTGTGTCCAACATAACGGAAGTCCGCGTCAATCGCCGAGCGGCCGAAAGAATCAGCGCAGGCCGCCCCTGGGTCTATCGTAGCGATCTGCTGAACGCCGGGGACGCCGTTGCCGGACAAGTTGTCCGGGTTCTCGACGGCCGGAATAACCGCTACGGCTGTGCGCACTATAGCTCCACGTCCGAAATTGTGCTGCGGATGCTGCCCTATGAAACCGCCATTACGGACCTGGGCTTCTTTCGGCGGCTGATTACGAGGGCCCGGGCCTTGCGTGAAAAAGTCGTCTCCGACACGGATTCCTACCGCGTGGTCTTCGCCGAGGCGGACTTTTTGCCTGGTCTGATCGTCGACCGCTACGGACCACACCTGGTGATTCAAACCCTTTCCCAGGGCATGGATGCCTCCAAGGCCGCGATCGTCGAAGCGCTGCAGGAAACGCTCAACCCCGAAAGCATCACCGAGCGCAACGACGCCGCCACACGGGAGAAGGAAGGCCTGGAGCGCATCTCGGGTACGTTGCACGGTACGACGCCTGACCGCCTGGAGGCGAGGATTAACGGACTGCGCTTGCAGGTGAATTTGGCCGAGGGCCAGAAGACCGGCTTGTTCCTCGACCAGCGCGAGAACTGGCGAGCCGCCGCGGATTACGCCAAAGGCGAAGCACTGGACTGTTTTAGCTACACAGGCGGCTTTGCGCTGCACTTGGCGCGCGGGTGCGATTCGGTGACTGCGGTAGACAGCTCGAAACCGGCTTTGGCGCAACTCGCGAACAACGCTAAAGCGAACGGCATTGAGAACATCCAGACGCGTCACGGCAAGGCGTCCGACATGCTCAAGCAGTATGTGTTGAGCCGCCGGGAATTCGACATGATCGTCGTCGACCCTCCGGCATTTGCCAAGACGTCGCGGCAGCGCGAAGACGCTCTGCGGGCTTACAAAGACGTCAATTTGAAGGCGCTCAAACTGCTCAAGCGAGACGGAATTTTAGTGTCGTGCTCGTGCTCGCAGCACGTCTCGGAAGCCGACTTGCTCGAGGTGATCGCCGACGCCGCGCTCGACTGCGGCCGCCGGCTCACTGTCATCGAGCGGCGCACGCAAGCCCGCGATCATCCGATCTTGTTGACCGCTCCAGAAACGCACTACCTGAAGTGCATCGTTCTTCGCACTTTCTAGCCGCAACTTGGTAGACTGGCTCGCTTATGACTTCGACTCAGACCCATTTGGAGTGTTCGCGCCCGAACTGCGACACGGTCGTGCCCTACGAGACGCCGCAAAACCTTTGTCCGACGTGCAAGTCGCCGCTGCTGGCGCGTTACGACCTGAAGCAGGCAGCGCGGACGCTTTCGCTTGCTGCACTGAAAGGCCGCCAGAACACGATGTGGCGCTACGAAGAAGTCATGCCCAATGCGACGCCGGTCACACTGGGCGAGGGCATGACGCCGCTAGTAAGCACTCCACGCTTGGGCGCGGAACTGGGTCTCAAACGCCTCTACATCAAAGACGAGGGCCTGAACCCGACGGCGTCGTTTAAAGCTCGCGGACTCTCGGCCGCGGTGAGCATGGCTAAGTCACTGGGCATAGAGACCCTCGCTCTGCCGACCGCCGGCAACGCCGGGGGCGCGGCCGCGGCCTATGCGGCCCACGCGGGCATGAAGTGCGTCATCGCCATGCCGGCCGATACGCCCAATGCCAACATTCTCGAAGCGCGCGCTTTCGGGGCAGACGTGCGGCTGATCAACGGATTGATCTCGGACTGCGGCAAGTTCATCGCCGAGAATCAGGCCGCCAACGGGTGGTACGAAGTATCGACGCTCAAGGAGCCTTACCGCATCGAAGGCAAGAAAACGATGGGCTACGAGTTGTGGGAGGAGTTCGACGGAGAATTGCCCGACGTGATTGTTTACCCCACCGGCGGGGGCGTTGGATTGATCGGTATGGTCAAGGCCTTTGAGGAACTCGAAGCGATGGGCCTCACGGGTTCGAAGCGCCCGCGCATGATTTCCGCGCAAGCCGCCGGCTGCGCGCCGATTGTGCGGGCGTTTGAGCAACATGCTGAGGCCTCTGTCTTCTGGGAGAACGCAACCACGGTCGCCTCCGGCCTGCGCGTACCGAAGGCGCTGGGCGATTTTCTGATCCTGTCGGGCGTTTACAGCACGGGCGGAGCTGCTCTCGCGGCCACGGATGACGAAATGATGGACGCCTGCAAGGAACTGGCCCGGCTCGAAGGAATATTTGCCGCTCCGGAGGGCGGCGCTGGGTTGGTCGCCGTCAAACAACTCATCAAAGACGGTCAGATCCAACCCGACGAAAGCGTCGTCGTCTTCAACACCGGCAGCGGCTACAAGTATTCCGAAGCATGGAACGCGGCGATCCCAGCCTGATCTCCGAGCAGCGGCGACGCATTTTCCATCTGCTGGGCGCACCGGCTGTTTTTCTATTTCTCCTCGCGCTGCCGCTGGAATCGCCGGCATATGCGATTCGCGGCAGCATCGGTCTGCTGCTGTGGATGTCGTGGTGGTGGATCTTCGAGCCAGTCAACCTGGCGGTGACGGGACTGCTGCCGCTGGTCGTGCTGGCAATCTTCAACTTTCTGCCGGTCGGCACGATTCTGCCAGCCTACTCCGAACAACTGGTGATCCTGTTGATAGGCGCCAACATCCTGGCGACGGTTTGGACGCGATGGGGGTTGGATCGGCGCATCGCCTTGGTGTCGCTGCTTGGACTGGGCTCGGGCGCTAGGGGACAAATCCTCGCGTGGTTCGGCATCGCCGCCGTGCTTAGCGCTGTTCTGCCGAATGTCGTGGTGGCCGCGGCGCTCATGCCCGTGGTGCTGGCCATGTTGCGCTTTCTGGGCATAGAAGACGTCGGGAAAAGCAAGCTGGGCTCGGCGTTGCTGATCGCCATCGCTTGGGGCACGAGCGTCGGCGGCTCGGGGACTCCGTTAGGCGGCGCGCCCAATTTGCTGATGGTGCAGTTCTTGGAGGAGCTTGTGCTCGACCGCGAGTTTCTCTTCAGCACATGGCTCACGCGTATCGCGCCGATAACGTTGCTCCTCACGATCGCGTCGTTCGTGTTCATGCAGGCGGCCTTCCGGACAGACCTGGAGCGCATCGGCGGCACCCGCGATTACCTCATCGGCGAACTGAAGGCGCTGGGCGCGATGAAGACGCCGGAGAAATGGGCGCTGGCGTTCTTCACGGCAGCAACCTTGCTGTCGTTTATGCGAGAACTCTACGCCGCCGTGCTGCCCGGTTTGACTCCGGCTTTTGTCTTCCTGGCCTTCGCCGTACTGAGTTTCGTCGTACACCACAAGGGCGAACCGCTCGTCGATTGGGGCTACGCCCAGAAGCATATGGTCTGGGGCTTGATTTATCTATTCGCGGGCGGATCGGCGCTGGGAGAGATTCTTAGCGAGACAGGAACGGCGCAATGGATTGCCGACAAGCTCATTCCCCTAGCTGGAGGGGGCGGTTTTGTGGCGGTTGTCGTCTTTTCGGGCCTGGCCATGGCGCTGACGCAGATCACTAGCAACACGGCCGCCGTCGCGATCATCGTGCCGATCACGATCGGCACGTTCCAGAGCTTGGGAGTGAACCCGATTCCTTATGTCTATATCGTCACTGTGGCCGGTAACTGCGGATTCATGCTGCCGTCTTCAGCGGGAGGACCGGCCGTCGCGGCAGGCTACGGAGTCAACCTGAAAACGATGTTCGTGCGCGGCCTGTGGCTGACCATCCTGCTGTGGCTTGTGATCGTCGCGGCGGGCTATCTGTTTGCCACATATTGGCCGGCGTTCGGCGAGGCTTAGAATCCAAGCCATATGCCCTTGACATAACCGCGGAATCACGGTAGACAGGGAGGGCTAATTCGCAATCGTATTCGGTACAGGCGGTAATCTTGGCTAAAGATCTCCCATATCTACCCACCTATAAAAACGTCGGCTTGCTTTTTGACAAGATCGAAAAAGCGAAGGTTCCCGATGCCTTCACCACGAGCTTTCTGATGGACACCATCGGACTAAAGGGTTCCGGGGACCGGCAGCTAATCGGTCTCTTGAAGAAGCTAGGCTTTCTTGACAATGCTGGGAAACCCACCTCGGACTACAACCTCCTAAAGAATAAGCAGGCGGCAAAGGGCGCCATCGCCAACGCCGTTAAAAAGGCTTATGGTCCGCTCTATGCGGCCAATGAAGACGCGCACCATCTTCCCAACGACCAGCTGAAGGGTTTGATCGCCCAAGTTAGTGGCGCGGAAGAGGGCATAAACAAACTAATCACTGGAACTTTCAACGCCCTGCTGAAAGTGGCGGATTTCACGGCAGCCGAGTCAGAAGGCGACGGAGACGAAGGCAATGCCGGTGGAGACGGCCAAGATACTCCACCGCCAGCACTGTCAGTCAAGGGCGAGAACCCCAATCCCCCCGCAGGTGCGAAGTTCGCCCCATCCTTTCGGTTCAACATCGAGATACACCTACCATCGAACGGGACGGAGGATACATACCTTGCGATCTTTAACGCTCTACGGAAGTCCTTAGGATGAGCGCCGATCTTGCCCATTTTCTGATGATTGGGCGCTCCGCCCAACGTGAACTTCGGGAACTTCCAGGGACCGTTCCGCAAAC
>CAZYOX010000287.1:0-5883 GCA_964649285.1 uncultured Bryobacterales bacterium
CAGGTAAAACTCGGTAGCCATCATCACCGCCGGCAGCATCGCTCCAATAAACCCCGCGGCGAAAGACCGCACGCGGACCGGCAAGACATTGAGCGACCAGACACCCCACGCCGCCAGCGCTCCGATACCCATATTCATCGCGTTGACGCCGATCGAGACGATTCCCCCGTGTTGCAGCAGCAGCGTTTGCAGGACGAGCGCCGCCGCAACCACCGCGAAGGATCGCTTACCCAGCAGGATCCCCAGCAAGCCGTAAAGGCCAAAATGCATGCTCACGCCGGCAACCGGAAAGTGGACAACTGAGGCTAGGAATGCGGCCGCGGCCAGCATCCCGATTCGTGGGGCCTCTTCGGGCCGCATGCCGCGCGAAAACGCGTACACGCCCACTCCCGACAAGCCCGCGGCAGCCAGGCAAAGGCTCGTCGGCAACACTCCATCTGCTATGTGCATTTGGGGAACGACACGACGCAACGCGCCGGGTTATGGAGCGAAGTATAGCACGATTATCAAATTCTTATGCGTCCACTTGGTCGGCGCTGGTCGCTGCTTCGGCGTTGATTTGCATCAGCGCCGCCGCTTGTTCGCGTTGATCGCCAAAGACCGCAACCAATCGATGAATATGGTTGCTCGCCGTTGAGCCTCCAAACAGATGGGTGTTGATCCAGACTACCGCCAATAGCCAGTGGAAACTTAGCCAACTGCGGCATAGTCCCAACGCCGGATCAGCTTTCTGTCCTGTTGGGCGCAACAAACGGCATACGGCCCAAGCGGTGACAAAGTCCGCGCGCAGTTTGCTCAATTGCTTCCTTGTCGGCTGGCCGGAGTTCGTCGAGAGGCCATGGTCCCGCCCGGACTTCAGCGCTCGATTCAAGTCCGCCAGTCCCTGCTCGGTGACAGGCTCCGGACGCAGCAGTTCCACAGCCAACGCCAACGCCGCCACGACGATTAGCGCCAACACGGCGAAGAATACGGTCATAGGGAGAACGCCATCAAACGAGCAACGCGACTAAGCGAAGGCCGAAGGCCGCTCTAAGAAGGCGATGTTACTGCGGACGCGTCAAAGCCGCCTACGACGCGAAAGTCCCAAAATGGAACAGAACAATACCCTACTACCGTGGATATGCAACGCGGCCGTCCGGCATATGGCCGACCGCTCCTCCCAGGCGGAGAGACTAGTCGAAGGTCATCGTCTCTTGCAAGTCCCTGAGCGAAGCGGCGGCCGGGTGATTGGCTTCCGCCATCACTTTGGCGAACGTGGCCGCATCGCGCGGGCGCCCGATCAGATAACCTTGCACGGCGTCACAGCCGTGATTGCGCAGGAATTGCAGCTGAGCGGCCGTTTCGACTCCCTCTGCGATCACCTGTAAGCCCAGCGTATGCGCGAGACCAATGAGTCCAGCGACCACCGCAACATCCCCGGAATCCGCTGGGACTCTCTTGACGAATGATTGATCGATCTTGATGTTGTGGATCGGGAAGCGCCGCAAGTAAACCAGTGAGGAGTATCCCGTCCCGAAGTCGTCCAAAGAAATCTGAACGCCTTTGTGGTAGAGATCGGTCAGCGGTCGCAAACTCGACTCAGAACTCTCCATCAATGCGCTCTCGGTGAGTTCCAACTGCAGGCTGGCGGGTTCCAGCCCCTCCTCCGACAAACATTTTTCCACCAACGCCGTAACGTCCTGATGGACGAACTGGCGGGGGGAAATATTCACGGAGACGCAGATGTCGGGCAATCCCGAATCGCGCCAGCACCGATTCTGCCGGCAGGCCTCTTGCAGCAGCCAACTGCTGATCTCGTTGATGACGCCGGTCTCTTCGGCTATCGACAAGAACTGCGCGGGATAGATCAGTCCTCGTTGGGGATGCTGCCAACGTAGCAGAGCTTCGCAAGTCAATACGCGACGCGCGTCCAAGTCGAGGATCGGCTGATAGTGCAGAACGAACTCTTTGCGTTCCACGGCGCGTCGCAGATCGGTTTCGATCTGCAGCACTTCAACCGCATGGGCATGCATCCGCCGATCAAATAACTCATATCGGCCCCGCCCCTGCGCCTTTGCCCGATACATAGCGATATCGGCGTCCCGCAGCATCTCTTCGGCCGACCGACGGCCGTCTGAGCTTAAGGCGATGCCGATGCTCACCGCGGCGAAAACTTCGTGTCCCTGAATGCGCAGGGGGTCTTGCAGCTTCTCTTGGATTCTCTCGGCAAGTTGCGTGGCGGCATGTACGTTCTCGATCTTTTCCACCAGCACGGCGAACTCATCGCCGCCCAGCCGGCAGATGCTGTCGCCCGGACGCACGCACGCCTTCAGGCGTCCGGCTATCGCCACCAGCAACTGATCGCCGATCATGTGTCCCAAGCTGTCATTGACTACCTTGAAGCGATCCACGTCGAGGAATAACAGGCCAAACAACGAAGGTCCTTGCTTCGCCGCCGAAGCCCGCGCGTTCTCCAGTTGCGCCATGAAGTAGGTACGGTTGGGCAAGCCGGTGAGCTGATCGTGCAGAGCGTCGTACCGCAATTGCCGCTCTGCATTCTTGCGATTGGTCACGTCCGTCTGCGAGCCGGCTAAGCGGCTTGCCGCGCCCGTTTCGTCGCGCACGGCGACGGCACGGCTCAGGACCCAGCGATACCCGCCGGCCGCGTGCCGGACGCGGTGCTCGCTCTCGAAGAAGCTGGTGCGGCCCTCCAGGTGGTCGTCCAACGTCTTGCGCAACCCGTTCAGGTCGTCCGGGTGAACCCGGCTAAACCATTCCTCTGGACTGGAACCGATTTCGGCCGCTTCGGCCCCGATAATCTCCTTCCAGCGGCTTGAGTAGTAGACCTGGTTACTCTTCAGGTTCCAGTCCCACAAGCCGTCGTTCGCTCCACGCGAGGCCAAGGCGTATCGCTCTTCGCTCTCCCTCAGTTTTTCTTCCGTCAACTTGCGGGCGGTAATGTCTCGAATGATCGCGCTGTAAACATCGGGGCCGCTGACCTGTTGAATGCGGCTGATCGTCAACTCCGCTGGGAACGATGTTCCGTCCTTGCTTCTTCCCACGCACTCGATTGCGACATCCGGCTGGGCGGAACTCAGGTTCCTGGCGTCCGCCGTTTCCCAGCCCGCGAGCAGATCGCTTAAGTGCAAACCGAACGCTTCTTCCTGGCTATAGCCGAACAGCTTTTCGGCCCCAGGGTTGTACGTCGATACTCGTCCCGCCGAATCGAAGGCGATAATGCCGTCGGAAGCATGGTCGATAACCGCTCGTATGCGCGCTTCGCTCTCACGGAAGCGTTCCGTCATCAGCGCCGCGATGCCCATCGCCCGCGCTCTCGTCGAAGACAGCACAAGGGCGATGTCGAACAGCAGCACGCTGATGGCAAGTCCCGCCAGAACGACTTGCAGCGGATAATTCTCCGCAAAGGGAGTCATCGTGAGCTGCTCCGGCAACACGGCCACAGTCCACGCGGAACCGCCGAAGCTGGCCGCCTCGATTTTGAGCTGCGATTGAGAATCCGTCTCTTCCGCGGTCCCCAATCGAAACAAGAATCGCCCCGTCTCCGCCGAGTCCCCCTCGTACAACGCGAATCGCAGCTTGCCGTCCACGCTGTCCGCCACGCCCGCGAATAACACATCCGGATCAGCCAGCGCGATGATCCATCCGTGGTCGGCGGACTGGCCGCCCTCGGACAATCGATTCACCGGCCGCACTAACGCCAGCAATTCTTCCGGCTGGCCCCTGGCTGTCGATTTTACGGTCCCCGCGGCGAGTGAAGCGCTCTCGACAGCCCGGCTCTTCAGCATGGTCAAACGGGCGGCCGTCGTTGCGTCAGACGGGCATCCGTTTGGAGCCGGACTCGCCGCACCAGCGGTCCGAGGCTGCGGCCCATGGACTTGCGCGACATCGGGAGCGGCGAGACTCAGCGATATACAGCGAAATCCTGGGAAACTCTCGTGCAGCTCTAGCGCCCTAGTAAATTCTTCCCAAGCCCCGCCCTCGCGGGGCAGCACGCGGTAGGCCGACGCCGACACCGAGAGGACCTGCGCGTAGTGGCCCACCCGGTCCTCCAACTCTCTCGCCAGCCTTTGCGCGACAGAGGCGATTCTTTCTCTTTCATACGCTTCGAAGCGAATCTTGCTCGCCAGGCCGGCGATAGCCGTGGCCAGCAGGGCTACTGCCAAGATGCCCCACGCCGCGGTGTTCTTGCGCGGAGTTGCTCGACCTCTCGCTGCCAGACCAGCGTCGGTCGTTTGCATCAAGATCAGAACCAAGGTCAAAACGCCGAGCAGAGCGGCGAGGCCTACCGTCGCCAGACGCGTGGCTCTTGACAGATTTAGCGCGGCGTCCGCCGCAGTCTCCACAACGAATGTGAGTCCCACGGAGCGGTCACGCGCCCACCCTCCAAAAGCCTCACCCCGGCAGCCTTCGTAGCCCGCCATATTGGATCCGGCGGTCGCCTCGGGATTTTCAGCACCCGACCTGGCCAACAATTGACCGGGCGTCGCCGCGCAAACAAATGCGTCTCGGCCCTCCTCGCGGAGTATCCACGCCTGTTCGCTGTTGGACACCGCATAGGCCATCAAATGTCCCGTGGAAGTCGAACGCAACTCGCGGTCGATCGACGGCAGCAGGTCCATCGAGTAGAGCAACCAACCGGTCTTCCCGGATTTCCCGGCAATCGGCAAGGACACCGCGACCTGCCAAGAGCCCCGTCGGCAGCCGCGCCCCGTCAGGTCGCTCCACGGACTGACTCGCGGCGGCGGAATCGTCACAAGTTGATCGGTCCCCGGAGCGCTCTCCGCAAGAACCCGGCCGGTTTCGTCGACCAACAGATAGTCCTTCGCTGTTCCGGATGCGACTCTCTGGAGCGACGAGCCGGCGGCAGCGGCAAACTGATCCGCAGCCGTTGAGTCGCCGTCGAGAATTCTCCGTGCGGCCTCGCTAGCTCCGGTTTCCAGGGAAATTGCTTGGAATTCAGCCGCGGCCACCTGCGCCTGGGATGCAACAGCTTCCGCGGACAATACCGCCGCCCGCGTGAGCAGGGAATCCAACTCGGCCAGGCGTTCGGCCGCGCCCTTCTGCAGCATCCACCAAGTCGGAGCAAGCAAACAGAGCGATGCCAGGCCAGCGCAGACCGCCTCGGCTAGACCCGGCTTGCCCAGCCGTCTCAGGCGGGAACTAAATACCGATGATCCGCTCGTACGCATCCCTCGTGTCGGCTCCGTGGACCACGGCTCCGGCAGTCGCCTGTGTTGCACTGTTCGTACGCAAGTCTCCCCTCGACTCCCCGGTGGTGCAACTCCAGGTTATCGGCGCGTGAGCGTCCCGCCAGTCAGGATATGCTCCGAGATTGTCTAGGTGACTACACGTAGTTGGAAGCTCGATCAGCGTCGGCCGTCAGACATAGGACAGGGCATATGAGTGCGCGAGAGGACCGAGCGCCCCAGCGTCTCTTGCCTAGGGCGAATCCACAAGGCCGGTCAGCGCCAAGCTGAACTCCGGCCAAAAGGTGATGATCAGCACGGCAATGACCAGCATCACCGTATACGGCAGAGTCGAGCGATAAATCGTCGCCAGCGGTTTGTCGAAGCGGTAAGACGCCAGAAACAGATTCTCGCCCATGGGAGGCATGAGGTAGCCCAACTCCATGTTGGCCAAGAAGATGATGCCGAGGTGGACCGGGTCGATGCCGTAAGCGGCGCCGATGGGGGTCACTAGCGGCACGACGACGATAATCGCCGAGTAGATATCCATGAGGGCCCCGATGACGATCAAGAACAGATTCAGCGCCAACAGGAACGCCCACTTCGATCCGATGTTGCCTTGCACCCACTCAAGGGCCTGTGTCGGGATCTGCTCAAAGATCAGCCAATTGGTGAAACCCATGGCCACGCCGAGGAT
>CAZYOX010000288.1:0-5826 GCA_964649285.1 uncultured Bryobacterales bacterium
CACGATTTCAATAACATTACGGCGAAGGTTTTGTATCCTCCGGTCCTTAATCCCGAGAGATTTCGGTTGGAGGGTGATGATGCGGGCATCGTGTACGTTAGCCGCATCACTCCTCATAAGAGGCAGCTGCTTGCGGTGGAAGCCCTGCTCCATACAAAGACTCCAGTTAAGCTCGTCATCGCCGGTCCTCCGGACCATCCCGAGTATGTTGCCAAGATAGAGGAGTTTGTAACGAAGAGAGGTCTGACCAGCCGTGTCACGCTTAGGGCTGGATGGATCGCCGAGGAAGACAAGGTTTCACTGTTGGCGAATTGCCTCGCCGCGCTCTATATTCCGTTCGACGAAGATTCTTATGGTTATCCGAGCCTAGAGGCGTACCATAGCAGCAAAGCGGTCATCACAACGACGGACTCCGGCGGATCGCTTGAGCTGGTCGAGAATGACATTAACGGTCTCGTCACCTCTCCCGACCCAGAATCGATCGGCGCCGCCTTTGATCGCCTGTGGCGCGATCGAGGTTTGGCTAAACGCCTGGGCAAAGCCGGGCCTCAGCGTATTCGCGAGCTAGGCGTGGACTGGGAAACGGTCACCAATGGGCTAATTGGATGAAGATCGCAGTCGTCAATACCTGGCGCCCATTTGTCCGCGGCGGCGCGGAGATATTGGCCGACGCTCTGACGGAAAGACTCAACGAGTACGGTCACGAAACTTTGCTGGTGAGGATTCCGTTTGAATGGGATCCGCCTGAAAAGATCGTGGACCACATGTTCGCGTGCCGCTCTTTGAGGCTGGAGGGAGTGGATCGGATGATAGGGCTTAAGTTCCCGAGCTACTACATGCCTCATCCCAATAAGGTTCTTTGGCTCTTGCACCAGTTTCGTCAGGCATACGACTTGTGGGACACGGATTTCCAGGGCCTGTCCGGCGCGGAAGAGGGCCAACTCATTCGTGACGCCGTGCGCAACGCCGACAATTTGCTCTTGCCCGACTTTCGCAAGATCTACACAATCTCATCCGTCACCGGAGACCGGCTCCGGCGGTTCAACGGCCTTGAATCGGACATTCTCTTGCATCCCTTGGCAAGAGAGAGCGATTTTCATTGCACGGCATATGGCGACTTCGTGTTCTGCCCGAGCCGCATCAACGAAGGCAAGCGGCAATTTGTTCTCGTGCAAGCGATGAGATACGTTCGCTCAGATGTGCGACTCGTACTTGCGGGAATACCGGAGACGTCCCAGGACCTAAAACGGATTACTGACTACATCGGGACTCATCAACTACACGATCGGGTTCAGTTGCTTCCCCGGTACATCGATGAGCAGGAGAAGGTAGACCTTTTCGCGAGTGCGCTCGCCTGCGCTTATGTACCGTTCGATGAGGACTCATACGGTTATGTCAGTTTAGAGGCCTTTAAGTCGCGCAAGCCGGTGGTCACGTTCGCAGACTCTGGCGGAGTACTGACCTTGGTGGAGGATGGGGTCACAGGACGGGTTTGCGACCCTGATCCGGAAGCTTGCGCCGCTGTCTTCGATGAACTGTGGCTCGCCCGAGACGAGGCGCGCCGTTTGGGACAGAACGGCTTTGACAAGGTGCAGTCGCTCAACATTTCTTGGGACCGCGTGGTGCAGGCGCTAACCTCGTGAGAATAGCTTGGTTCACTCCCTTTCAAGAAGAAAGCGCCATCGGACGCGTGAGCCGCGCCGTTACCGATGAGTTGTCACGGCGGGCCGAAGTGGACATCTGGCATCCGCGGGCGAACCGTCTCTTGCGGACTTCTCTTAAAACGATCGAGTGCTCGAGCCAAGGCCGCGTTAAGACCTCTCTGTTGGAAGGGTACGACGCGGTGTTCTACAACATTGGCGACCACTTTCGGAACCATTTGGAGATTTTTGAGGCGTCGCAACTCGTGCCCGGAGTGGTCGTGTTGCACGATCTCGTACTCCACCACTTTTTTGCCGAATACTATTTAGACCACCGCGCCGCCCCGGAAACTTATTGCAACCGGATGGAGGATTACTACGGACTCCACGGCCGCGAAGTTGCGATGCGAGCGATCGGCGGCGTCGGCCCCCCCGTATGGGGCACGGACGCCGTGGCGGATTTCCCTTTCTTTGAAGACGCTCTCCTCGGCTCTACTGCGGTAGTAACGCACTCGAACTTCGCCCGGCGGCGAATTAGGCAGCACTATGTCGGGCCGATACAAGTCCTGCCGCTCCCCTACGCATCGCTGCCCTGCGACAAGACCGGGTCACGCGAATCGCTGAATTTGGCGCCGGGGCAACGATTGATTGTAACCATCGGGCACGCTAACGAAAACAAGAGAATACTGGACGTTCTTGAAGCGCTTGCGGCACTGTCGCCGACTTCGTGTGACTTCGTCTACGCCGTGGTGGGCCAGATTGACCCTGCCTACCGACAGCGGGTTCTTGCCACAGCGACGCGGTCCGGCATTGCGGAACGTGTCCGCCTTTTCGAGGGTTTCGTTCCGGATGAATTGTTTGACGACTATCTACGACACGCCGACCTGATAGTTAACCTGCGGCGGCCGCCTCTTGAGGCTGCGTCGAGTTCCTTAGTCGAGGCGATGTTCGCGTCGAAGGCCGTTATTGTCAGCGACGCTGGGTGGTACGCCGAGTTGCCCGATTCGTGCGTCCGGAAGGTACCGGCGAAAGCGACTCCCGCGGACTTGGCTGCGGCTCTCCGAGACTTACTTTATGATGAGCAGACCCGCCGTGAACTGGGTCGCAAAGCGCGAGAACATGCGTTGCTTCGACATTCGGCCGCGCAGTATTGCGCCGGCTTGTTGAAACTGGCGGTGAATTTGAGAAACGAAGAGGCCCCGTCGGAGTTTAGAAACATCACCGCGCCGACGCTGCAATCACTGGGCCTTGACGCGCGCCAGGACCTCCACCGCCGATACGAACGGGAGGCCGAAGAGTTGTTTGGCGTTGGAGACGAACCATTGCAGAAGTTTGGGGCCATTCGAGGCAGCGCCTCAAGCAAAGTCAGTGCGCAACTGCGGCACGCGGCCGCTGGTATTGGCGCCATGCCGCCGTCGCCGGCAACACTGCGAGCCCGCATGGGGGCCATTCTCGTATCGGCCGTTCGGCGATCCCTATTCTGGTTGATTCCTCAATTCGAGCGACTGCACACATTGCTCATCGACGGCTTTACGCAGCAGCAAGGGAAGATTGAACATCTCCAGGTCTCGGTGGAGGAACTGCAACAGGAACGACAACAGGGGGCTACGCTCTCGCCTCTGCAATCTCCGGACCGCACCGCAGCTGAGGCTGCCGAAAGGATCAGGGATTTGGAAGCGCGAGTGGATGCGCTTTCCGCGACGGTTCGAGAGTTAACCCTCAGGGACGGCATCGAGTTGTCGTCGCAACGGGGGGATTCCGAGGCGGACTCGCATTCGGCAATAGAGGAGTGAACCGGCAAGTGAAGGACTTCCTGTTCCAGAGTTTGGCGTCCTGCGGTTTCGAGTAGAGAAATGCCTAAACGAGTATTGATAACTGGGATCACTGGCCAGGACGGCAGTTACCTTGCGGAGCTGCTACTGGAGAAAGGTTACGAAGTGCACGGCATTGTACGACGTGTCGCCCTTGAGGACCCCTCCCATCGTTTGGCTCGGATCGCGGCGATCCGAAAGCGGATCACGCTCCACGCCGCAAGCCTCGAGAGCTATCCGAGCCTTTTCAACGTGATTGCCAACAATAGGTTTGACGAGTGCTACCACTTGGCAGCGCAGAGCTATGTAGCGGAAAGCTTCCAAGATGGGTTCTCGACGATGAACATCAACATCAACGGAACCCATTACCTGCTAGAGGCGATCCGCCAGACTCAGCTGAACTGCAGGTTTTATTTTGCAGGCTCCAGCGAGATGTTCGGCAAGATTAAGGAGACCCCGCAGCGGGAATCGACACCGTTTCACCCACGCAGTCCTTACGGCATCAGCAAGACGACCGGGTTCGAGTTAACCCGTAACTATCGCGAAGCTTATGGGATGTTTTGCGTTAACGGGATTTTGTTTAACCACGAGAGTCCGAGGCGCGGCTTTGAGTTTGTGACTCGTAAGATTACGAGCGGAGTCGCCGCAATCAAGAACGGTCGAGCGGCTGAGGTGAGGCTGGGAAACCTCGAAGCGCGCCGCGACTGGGGGCATGCGCGCGATTACGTGCGGGCCATGCACTTGATGCTGCAGCAGAAGGATCCGGATGATTTCGTGGTGGCTACCGGCGAGACCCACTCCGTCCGAGAATTTTGCGAAGCGGCATTTGGGCAAGTCGGCCTTCGCTATGAAGACCACGTGGTGATTGACGAGACGTTCTATCGGCCCGCCGAGGTCGATTTGCTCGTTGGGGACGCATCGAAGGCGCAACGCCTGCTCGATTGGCAGCCAGAGTACGGATTCGAGGAATTGGTGAAGGAAATGGTCGCGGCGGATATGGATGTCTATGGGTCCCGGAGCTGACAGGAAAGACAACGATGCCAAAACCTATGACCCAAGTTGGGAGCGGTTTTGACCAAGCAGATAAGCGATGTCTTCGACCAGTCTCGCTCGGAGGCCAACATCGCGGCGACGCTAACCGCGTTCAGCAAGCTGGAAATTGATCCGGTATGGTCGAGCCGCGTTGTCGACCTCGTCAGGACTGTAGCGGATATCCGAGCGATTCTGCGATACCTTGCCCGGGAGACATGGCCGGCTGCTTATCTGGAAGTAGGCGTCCGACGCGGCTTCAGCATGGCGATGGTTGCGAGCGTCGCGCCGGGTTGCGACCTGTATGGTTTCGATGCCTGGGTCCCTGACTATGCGGGTGTTGATAACCCCGGCCCTAAGTTTGTCGCCTCTGAGATAGCGAAATTCGGCCATTGCGGCAAATTGGAGTTCTTTAATGGGCGAAGCGTCGACACTCTGCCAAAGTTCTTCGGGACGACTCACGTCCGGCCGAACTTGATCCTCGTCGATGGCGACCATAGCCCGGAGGGCGCGCAAGCGGACCTGGAGCTATGCTTGCCCCAACTTGCCGAGAAGGGCTACCTCGTCTTCGATGATTTGTTCGGTCCTCTGGGCGCCGTTTGGGAAGAGACCAAGAAGCGTCACGCGGAGAGCTTCCGGTTCGGCGAGAGAGATTCCGTCGGCATAGCATCCAAAAGACGTGCAAGGGTTCTTTAGTCAGATCCGTACTCGATCTCGAGGCGATTGATTAGCCTGGCGGCGCCCCAAAGGACGAGGGCCGTTAGGCCGAGCATTCCCAACACAGCGACGGCGACGGAAGGCGGCTCGGCGGGCGACATGAGCAGGCGAATCAGCACGGGCGCATTCTGGTCCATTGGGACAGGTACGGGCGCGAGGGATTGCACGTAGTAGAGCACGCTGAACTTTTGCAGTGTGGCCGGCAGAACGCCGTTGGCGGCTTCCCAGGCTAGGATCGCGATCGCCGGCGAGATGGGGTTGCGCAACAGCAGGCCGGCAGCCAGGAAGACGCTGCCATATCCCACGCAGCCGAGGACCGCGGAAGCAGCATAGGCGAAGGCATGAGAGAGACCGTGATCTTGCCAGAACGCATGGAGTTCGGCGGGGTCCTGCGGCCAAAGCATCACGGCGTAAGCCAACAATGCCCCGATGGAAAAGATGAGACTGGCCGCGATTAAGCCGGCCAGATATTTGCCGATCAACAGAACTTCACGCCGCATAGGCGCAAGGAGCCAATAGTGCAGCGTCTTATCGAGCATCTCGCCGCGGAAGAGGTTCACAAAGATGCCGAGGCACCCGAAGAAGATAGCGAGCCGCAGATAGAAGTGATGGAAGACCGCGGCGAAGAT
>CAZYOX010000289.1:0-5787 GCA_964649285.1 uncultured Bryobacterales bacterium
GGGTTGCTCGATGCGCGATCCTGACGACCTGCTCAGGTGGACGCTCATCCGCCCCATCCAGAATCCGGCGGATCAGCTCGGACTCGATGGCGACGTGCGCGTCTTTGAGCGGCTGGACGGTGGAGATCGGGGCGGCGCTCAGGCGGTGGAGCGTCTCGAGCAGCGCGGCGCTGTCCCGCTCCAGCTCGTCCGTGGGGGCGGCTCTGAGGTTCCGCCTCGGCCGGTAGTGCGGGACCCGGTCCCGCTCCGATTCGGGGGTCGTTGATGGATGAGTCATTGTATTCGCCCGTTGGTGGTGATAGCTTCGGGGCAGAGCCATTGTGCTCGCCCCACCCCCTGTTCGCGGCTTGCACTCGCGGCAGGGGGTTCCTACGTCCTCCCTTGTCGCCTCTCGTCCATCAGCCGCGCGATCGTCAGCCGGTCGTGCAGCGGCAGGTCCAGGCACGCGATCCGCGCCGCGACCTCCGGCGGCAGTCCGTCCCTCAGCAGATCCTTCGCGCTCGGCTCCCGTGGCAGCGAGGCCGGGCAGCGGTGCATCCGGTCCAGGGCGGCGGACACTTCGGTAGCGAGGGTCACGGGTCAGATCGGATCGAGCTTGCCGACACGCCGACCCCGGTTGTGCAACTGGATCGTGAGTTCGGCTACGCAGCGCCCGAGCGACTTCGACTGGATGTCCCGAAGCCCCTTCGCGCTGCCGAGCAGGCCGGACGCGCCGCCCGCCCGCTTCGCCAGCTTCTTGACGAGCGCCGGTTGATCGACCTTTCCGTTATGTGTCGCGTAGACGAGCCCGATACCCTCGATCAACTTCCCTTCGGCGGCACTGGCCGAATGACCCCACGCGGCCGTAACGGTCGCCAGCGTCTTCGCCAACGCTGCCCCGCCGTCGCGCTGATAAAGGTCCTTCAGCGCCGTGACACAGCTGAGCACACCGTCCCTGCTCTTGCGATCGATTCGGAAGCCGTGCTTCGCGGCGATACTGAGGACTTCGTTCGCAACGCTATCGCCGCGACGGACCTCGTTCGCGAATCGGTCGAACGCGCTGACGGCCCCGCGCGTGTTCAGTTTGATGAACAGATCCGACGCACGAGCGTCGTCCGTCACGTCGGTGTGCAGATCGACGCCGATGTACAGGTCCATGAGACCCGCCGCCTGAAGCACCGTGAGGCGATGCTGCCCGTCCACGATCCAGACGGCCGTCACCCCATCAATCGGGTACCGAACGCCGTGGAGCGTCCCAATCGCCCCAAGGTCGAGGTCGCGATTGATCTTCTTCAGCGTCGCGGGGACGATCTTCCGCTGCGCGTGCGGGTGGACGCGCATGTCGCGCACGGCGATGAGTTCGTGAACGATGTGTGAGTCGTCGCTCTTCTTAGGCATGGCCACTGGCCTCGGTGAGAGTGGATCGGAGAGACTTCAGGCTTCGGGCGCATTCACCCGCCATCGCCGCCCACGTGGCGGCTTCCTCGGCGCTGCATGCTGCCGCTACCCAGCGCATGTCGATTTCTTGAAGTCCCTGGCAGAGCCCGGATACTTGAGAGAGCCCCGTTTCGAGACGCTGCTTCGCCTTGTTGGCGCGCTGCCGGTCGCGGCCGGACTTGAGTTTGATCATCGCGTTCTGCGGCGTGGAAGCGTCGGAATCGGCCTTGCGGTTGCGGTTCGTGTCGCCGAGCCCGGCGTCCCGGTGGGCAGCGTTGACCGTTTTCTCGCCGCGCTTCACCTTCTCGAATTCCTCCGGCGCGTTCTCCCTGAGACGCTTCGCGCGCTCGACCGTGGCGCGGCCAACGTTCATGGTGTCAGCGGCCTCTTTGGTAGCCTTGCCGGTACCCTGGCCTCTTTTGAGGCTAGGGTCAGACTTTCCAGCGAGCATCCGCGCCTGAGCCTCTTCTTCGAACATCGGAAGCACCTCGGCGGCGATCGCCGCGCGCTGGCTGGTGGTCAGGTGGCGACGATGGAGATTGTGAGAGAGGACGAAGCGCAGCGGCGACCCGCCCTCGCCCTTCCATTCCACGAACCGGGGAGCGATCCCCGCCTTCTCGCATGCGGCGTATCGGTTGCGCCCATCGAGGATCATCGCCTCGTGCAACACGATCGGTTCGAGCAGCCCGTTCTCCCGGATGTCGCCCGCCAATTCCTCCATCTCTGCTTTCCCGATCATCGGGAAGAGGTTGGCGATGGGGTGCGGCGCGAAGTCGGCGGTGCTCATGCGGCTGCCGGTGCGTCGAGCACGGCGTCCAACTCTTCACGCGACATTCCGACGAATTCGGCGATCATGTCCCGGATCTCCGGATACGCCCGGCGACCACTGAGGCACGCATGGACCTGCTCCGGGAAGAGCGCCCGGTTGATCGCCCACCGGCCCACGGAGTCCTCACGCGCCGCCATCAGCATGCGGATCTTGTCGGTGTCCGGCACTTCGGCGGCGACATGCCGGTCAATCACGGATTCCTTGTTTCTCGCCATGTTCCGGTCTATTGTTGTTCGGTTTGGAACGGTTCAGACCGCGACCGTTGCGTGGGCGCGTGCGGTGTCGATCAGTCGAGAGAACGCAGCGCTTGGTCGCAGGACCTTCCGCTGCGTTTCGCGGTCGAGCGCGACCGTCATGAAGCCGGAGTCCAGTTGGAGCAGCAGCCCGACGACCTTGCGTCGGTTCTGCGGTCCGGCCTTTTCCAGCAACCGAAAGAACTCATCGGTCGCGCGGTCTGCCGAGCTGGTGTCGATGGCCATCGATGCGTTCGCGTTCATTTGTTCGCCTTTTCGGTTCGGTGTGTAACGGCGTCTGTCAAACAGAATAAAACACTATCAAACGACGCGCAAGGGTTTTGTGACGCAACGGGATTTCACTGCCTTGGTGGACGAAGCTTTGGGCCACTGGAAGGGGTTGAAGCCGCGAGAGGTAGAGGCGCGCTACGGATTTAACCACTCGTCGGTTTGGCGCCTCCGGAAAGCGAGGGGCGAAGGGAAGGAAATTGGCGAGGTGAGAGAACCACTTCTGGGACAGCTTGAGAGCTTTGTCAAACGGATGTCAAACAACGGAGGGGTAGCGCCCGAAGCGGACTCGATGGCCGCCGAAATGGAAGCACTGGCGCACGATGGCAGGGAGGTAGATGCAGAACGGTGGTACCTGCGCTCGCTGGCGCGGCTCGATGAGCTAGACGTGGACGAGGACCGGCGGACGCTGTATCGCGACAGCGTGGCGTCAGCCTATGGGCGAGTCGGGTATGTGCTGGCGGAGCGGGCGAGCGCCGAACGCGCGGCCGCCATGCGGAGGGCGGAGGATGGGGCGGTGGCCAGGGCGGAGGCGCGTCGCCGTGCAGCGAAAGAAACGGAGTTCAAGCCGCGCCCGAGCCGCAAAAAAGGGAGGAAGGTTAGCTGACCAGTCGAATCGAGGGCTCGGGATCGTGATTGTCGAGCAGATCCCATAGCGCCTCGATTACATCCTCGCTGTCATGGCCTTTGATGACGGTGGCCTTGAATCGTTTTCGCCCGTGGCGGTCAACCGCAACGTAGTAGGTTTGTCCTGACGGGCCGATCCACGGCAGGCGGTAAACGCCTCGGGTTGCAGCGGAATCTGACATACTGGCACCGGCAGTGGCTCAGGGAAACAAATGGCGACGGAATATGTAGGGCGGCGGTCGCCGCCCTGGCAAGAGGGTGAACGGATGGCTTGGAGGTGGCCGTTCCAAAGCGCACCCACCGTGCCATATCTTTGAGGTAAGGAAATCTCTAAAGTCTCGGAATCGGACGCGGCAAACTTGAGCGATAGGCACCCGAAACATTTTCGCCGGGTAGGTTTTCCGTTCTCACCAATATGAGGGATTGACGGCACCATGCAGGATTCGTTGCAGAATGCAGGATCAACTCAAACCCAGGAGGGGTGATGCGGATTCGTTCCGTCGCGGTGCTCGTCACGTTGCTGTTGTTCGTGGGTTGCGAGGGGCCGATGGGTCCGGCGGGCCCGGCCGGACCCCAGGGCGAACCAGGGCCAGCCGGTCCGCAAGGTCCCGCAGGGCCCCAAGGGCCGCAAGGGGAGCCCGGCAGCGGGGAAGTACCAATATTCGACGATACTGTTGTCGGGGTGGTGGCGTTGTCGGCATCGACTCGCGCGGAAGCCGATCGGGTCCTTTCCGAACGCGCGCTGACGGAGACCGAAGACTGGCGCACGACTCGCCGGTTCCTGGCTGTCGTGCGTTCGGAGTACGACTTCCACGTGATGGACTCGGAATACGACTCCGTCGAAGAGCTGGTGCAATTCGCTGGATTCAAACCGAACAGCAGCGGGGAGAACTTCCAAGTCTATCTCTACGAGGTGCAATCGGACCTGACGGTCGTCCAGATCGACGCCGACATCTACCCCGTCACCTGATCCCCCGGCACGCCCGATGCGGAGCCGCCACATACCCTCACTATCAGCACCCATGAGCAGGAGCTAAGTATATGCCGCGCACAAAGAAGCGAGATTCGGTTTCGGCGTCACTGGTCGCCGGCGACGGGGCCCATTTTACGGCCACGACGCTGGATCTCCCCGACGACCTTAGCGAGCGCGACTGGCAGGCGATCGGACAGCGGATCTTCGCCGTGGAGCGCGGGGTTCAGTGGTGGGTTGGGGCATGGGTGAACTACGGCGAATCTCACTACGGCGCGAAGTATCGGGCCGCGCTAGAAGTCACCGGGCGGGAGTTTCAGACGCTCGCCAATTTCGCGTGGGTGGAGCGCCGATTTGAACCTTCCCGACGTCGGGAAGCCCTGTCGTGGAGCCATCATGCGGAAGTGGCGGCGCTGGAACCGGAGGTCGCCGACCGGATCTTGGACGACGCGGAGCGGGAGCGGTGGAGCGTCCGCGCCGTCCGAACAGCCGTCCAGAATCTCCGGCACGAGCTGGCGCCGGGCGAGAGCCGTCCAGCGCTGGCCCCGCCGAAGGTCGACATTCCCGAACTCAATCGCCGGATCGCGGCGGGCGTCGAAAAGGCGATAGAACTGTCCGGCGCGGAGTCGCAGAGGGAGTTCGCGGAAGCCCTTTACGGCACGCCAAGCCAGCAAGGAACGGTCTCGAAGATGAAGACCGGCAAGCAGCGGCCGAACCTCGCGACGATCGAGCGGATGTGCGAGCTGGTTGACGTGACGCCGTCATTCTTCGGGCTGCACGAAGGCGCCACGCTCCCGGCGGCGTTGGTGCAGCGGGCGGCGGCGGAAGCTCTGGAGGCATTGGACCGGGGCGACACCAAGCGGGTGCGGGCCGTGCTGGAGCGGCTGGCGACGGCGCTCGTGGAGGCGGATCTGTGAGGCGCGAATCTACCCACGTGGGTAGATTTGGAGGGCGGGCAAAAGAGAACGCCGGCCACGGTTTCCCATGACCGGCGCCTCTCGCGGTGGCGGACCCACTCGCCTTATCCGACCCCGGTTTCGGCGAGCCGGGGCGTTGCCGCTACCCGACGCCTCCGCTCAACGCTCTATGTATACCGTGATGGTCTTGCCGGCGCAATGGCAGAGGTGTGTGGCCCGCCCATTACCGACCCCTGACGATGGGGTTGCGGTTGCTGTTGCCGTGCACCGAGCCAGCTTGCAGTCTCGCCGTCGCACTGTTTCGCGTGGACTGGGCCAAGGTCCACGACCGTTCCCCTGCGGCGCCCCCGGCGTTTACGGATCGGGCAGCGATCCGGCGGGGCGTTCCCTCCGCTGACGATTCCGGCTGTGGGGTCGGGCCAGGTTGCGGGCTAACAGCGCCTGGGCTTACACGAGTCGCCGGTCGTCCTACCCCGTTGGGTTCGCCGCCATGCTGGCTAGGCGGCC
>CAZYOX010000290.1:0-5764 GCA_964649285.1 uncultured Bryobacterales bacterium
TCGACGATACCCGGCGCCTTCAGTTCCGCTTTGAGGCGTTCAACTTCCCGAACCACCCGAACTGGAACAACCCGACTACGAACTTGGCGAGCGGCAACTTCGGCCGCCTCACCTCCACCAGAACCAACATGCGCCAAATGCAGTTGGCTCTAAAGTTCTACTTCTAGCCCACGCTCATCTACTCAACCCTCGGGGGCGTCGTCAAAGACGCCCCCGAATTGGTTTGGACGCTCGAGCGGCCCAGGTCCCGAAGCAAAATATCTTGATTTATACCAACCAGTCTGTATAGTATTGTCGGAAAGAGGTTCCTGCCATGACCCGCATCTGCTCCCTCCTCCTTCTGACGGCAAGTTTCGCCGTTGCTCAACACCACGCCGCCTTCGATCCTGTCGCTCTCAACGCCGATCCCAAGACGGCAACCGAGCCCCTAGCCCCCGCATTGGACGGCATTGGCACGGCTCATTTGCAGATCACTACGAAATCTCCACAAGCGCAACGGTATTTCGACCAAGGGCTGCGGCTCACCTATGCCTTCAACCATCAGGAAGCCCTGCGCTCGTTCAAAGAGGCCGCGCGGCTCGATCCGGATTGCGCCATGGCCTATTGGGGGTGGGCGCTCGTCCTCGGCCCGAACATCAACCTGCCGATGGTCCCGGAAGTCGTACCGCAAGCCTACGAGGCCGTGCAGCAAGCCGTCGCGCTCAAAGGCTCAACGAGCGACAAGGAGCAAAAGCTCATCGAGGCGTTAGCCAAACGCTACACGTCTGATCCCGCCGCCGACCGCGCTCCTCTCGACCAAGCCTACGCCGATGCCCTACACGAGGTGCATCACGCCTACGAAGACGACAACAACATCGCCGTCCTCTTTGCCGCATCGCTCATGGATCTCAGCCCCTGGAATTACTGGACCAAGGACGGCGCGCCGAACGCGTGGACGCCGGAGATCCTCTCTCTTCTCGAAGGCGTCATCGCGCGCGACCCGAAGCATGAGGGCGCGCTGCACTACTACATCCACGCGGTTGAGTCCGTCGACGCCAAGCGCGCCGAGCCGGCCGCCGATCTCCTCGCCGGCCTCACGCCCAATGCGGGACATCTCGCCCACATGCCCAGCCATATCTATATGCAAACCGGACGCTACGCCGACGCTTTCACGGCTAACGCCAACGCCATCAAGGCCGACGAGGGATACGTCACCACTTGCCGTGCGCAAGGCATCTATCCTCTCGCCTACTACCCGCACAACATACACTTCCTCGCCTGGGCCGCTATCATGCAAGGCCGCAAAGAAGAAGCCATGGCTGCGGCACGCAAAGTCGCTGGCCGCGTTCCGCTGCATCATGTCGACTCTGACATTTGGGCGCTCTACCAAACCTTCCTGGCGATGCCGCTCTACACCATGGTTCGTTTCGGTATGTGGGATGAAATCCTCGCCGAGCCTGCACTCGGCCGTGAAGCGCATTTCACCGAAGGTATTCGGCGTTACGCCCGCGGTCTAGCCTTCGTACACTCCGGTGACCTCAGCAAAGCAAGCCGCGAACTCAAAGCGATGGACACGACCATCGCCGACCCCGCCGCGCTGCAAACGCTCGTTGGCTACAGCAATGCCAAGCAACTGCTGCAAATCGCCCGCGGCGTCCTCAACGGCGAGCTGCTCGCCAAACGCCGTGAGTTCGACAAGGCTGTTGCCGAGCTCGACCGCGTCGTGCGCCTCGAAGACACACTGCTCTACAACGAGCCGCCCGACTGGTATTACCCGACGCGACACACGTTAGGCTCCATTCTGCTCGACGCCGGCCGTGCACAAGAAGCGGAAATCGTCTTCTGGCAGGACCTCAAGAGGAACCGCGACAGCGGCTATTCATTAAAGGGGGTAATCGATGCCATGAAGGCGCAAGGCAAGGACGCTTCCGCCGTCGAGAAGCGTCTCAAGGCAGCCTGGTCAGAAGCCGACGTGCAACTCAGGTCCGCACGCTTCTGACGACGGCGCCGCCGGTTGCCTGCCGTCAAACATGCGCCTGACCGCCGGTTCCATCTGTGGAAGCAGGCCGCGGTCCGACGAACGCTCTGCGTCGCTGCGCTTCCGCTTCGGGCTGAAACAAGACGCTCTCAACAAGGAACTTCCGTGTTCCTCCCGGCGTTTCACACTCGAAACGGTTTCCTTCTCCGTAGCCAAGCATGGCGACGCCGACCGGAGCAAGAATCGACAGGCCATCCTCGACGCGCCCGGCTTCGCTCGGCAAAACGAGCTTGCACGTCAGGACCTCTCCAGAACGGAGGTCACGGAGCCGCACCCTGCTATGCAGAGTGACAATCCCTTCGGGGATCTCGTGACTGTTGACGATATTCGCGCGATCCAATTCCTGCTCAAGAAGAGTAAGCGACTGCGTCAATTCCTTGTTCGCCGGCCCAAAGTTCTCCACGAGGGCCATCAACTTGAGGTAGTCCGGTTTTGTAATGTGAATCTGGTTCCTCATAACTTTCTCCGTGGATCAAGCGAAACATCGCCCTGTGACACGCTGGCGCGTCCCCAGTCTCCTGGCCTCAGTCTAGCCGCGTAGTTCTTGAAGGAAAAGTAGAAATATAGCTATTTATCCGAAGATAATTTCAACACGGGATAGGCGCGCTCACGTGTCCCCGTCCACCGCGCGACTTACCCAAAAATCTCGCGGTGCGCCGTCTCGATGATGGTGGTAACCGCCGGGTTCGACAAGCGTCTTTCAGGCGAGATCGCGAAGTAGCGCATCAAGGCGGATTTCATGTGCCCGACGAACTTCACGCGATAGCTCTTCAGTGTGTGCTCTTCAATCAGCGACGAGGCCGCAAAGAGTCCTCCGCCTTCTTGGGCGTATTCCTTCAACAACTCGCTGTCCTCAATCTCTGCGACCACGATCGGCTGAATCCGATTGCTGGCGAACCAATGATTCAAAACTCTGCGCAGCGATGTGTTGTTGGTCGGCAGCAGGAACGGCGCTCCGTTCAACGAACGCGGGAAGCCGCGTTCGTACTTCTTCACCAGCTTGGCGGCTCCGAATACCGACACCCTGCTCTCCCCCAACAAATGGCTGTGGGCGTTCAGCGTGAACTGCGGACCCAAAGGGAAATCCGAAAGTACAAGATCCAGTTCATGGACGACAAGCTGCGTCATCAGATCGTCCGGCTTGCCTTCATAGATCACTGCATGCACGCCGGGCAGCCGCAGAGCCGGCTTCAGGAATTGATAGGCGATGGGTTTGGGCAGCACATCCGTTACGCCCACCTTGAACCGGATCCCGCCGCTGGCCGGCCTTCCGTCGACTGCCTGCTGGAGTTCTTCTCCCAAGGCGAAGATGTCGTTGGCGTACCGGTAGACCAACTGACCCGTCTCTGTTAACTGCAACCGGCGGCCTACCTGGCGAAACAGCTTGTGCCCGAAGCTTTCCTCAAGCGTGCGAATCTGCGACGAAATCGTCGGATGCGCTAGCCGCAGCTCCTTCGCCGCCGCAGTGACCGAGCCGGTTTGGGCGACCTTCCAGAAGTAAAGTAAGTGGTGGTAGTTGAGCCAAGCCATCGCCAGATGAATCTGTAGATATTATCAACTCAACATAACGATATGTCTACTGGATCTAATCTTTTACCCTCCTTAGAATACTGCTAGAACACAACAGCGGCCTTGATGCAGTTGACGTTCCGCAAAGAGGACAAGAGATGAACACTGCGAACCTGTTCCTATTCAACACCGCCGCACTCGGTAGCCAAGCGTCCGATGAGGAGCTGGTACGCAGGATCCTTGCCGGCGACACGGCGGAATTCACCGTTCTCATGCGCCGTCACAATCAACGCCTCTATCGCGTCTGCCGGTCCGTCGTCGCCAATGATGCGGAAGCGGAGGACGCCCTGCAAGAGACGTACCTCCGGGCTTATCGCAACCTAGAGCAGTTCGAGGGCGCATCAACATTCGCAGTCTGGCTAACCAAGATCGCGGTTTACGAAGCTCTGAGGAGGCGCCGCCTTCCCGCGGCGGCTCACGATGAGCTAGCCAAAAAATCCAAGAATTCCTTGGGACTTCGGTTCGCTTCGAGCTGGGGCGGCTTCGGGAAGCAATCGGCCGAGCTAGCAGCCGCGCGGTTACTTGAGGAAGCCATTGACTCGTTACCTCCCAACTACCGCACGGTGTTTATGTTGCGCCATGTGGAAAGGCTGAGCGCGGATGAGACGGCGGCTTGTTTGCTGATCAGTCGCGGAACGGTCGAGACGCGCCTGCAGCGCTCACGGCAAATGCTCAAAGAGAGCCTTTCCTCCCACGTACTGGAGCAATCCGCCGAAGAGATATTCCCGTTCCGTGGGGCGCGCGGCGCCAGTCTGGCAGGGCGGATCGCGGAGAGAATCGCGCAAGGCGCCGTCGAACAAGACTCAGGCGCGGGACCGCAAGTTGCCGCGCTGCAATAAACTGACGTTGCAATAAACTGACAGAGGGGCGGTCGCCCGCCCCTCTCTTTTTCCCTTCCAGTTAGCCGGCTCTTACGCCACGTCGTGCTTGGCCAGCATTTCCAACGCCTTTACCATCCCCGAATGATCCCAGGCAGCCCCGCCGTTCGCTGCGCAAGCGTTGAATAGCTCCTGCGCGGTCGCGGTATTCGGCAATGATAGTCCCAGGGCCCGGGCGCCCGACAACGCCAGGTTCAAGTCCTTCTGGTGCAACTCGATGCGGAACCCCGGGTTGAACGTCCGCTTGATCATGCGCTCGCCGTGGATCTCAAGAATCTTCGACGAAGCGAATCCGCCCATCAATGCCTCGCGCACCTTGGCTGGATCGGCGCCGGCCTTCGAAGCAAACAGCAACGCCTCGCCCACTGCTTCAATCGTCAAAGCGACGATGATCTGGTTGGCAACCTTGCAAGTCTGTCCGTCGCCGTTGCCGCCCACCAGCGTGATGTTCTTGCCCATCGACTCAAACAGCGGCTTCACCTTGTCGAAGGTCGCCTGCGAGCCGCCAACCATGATGGTCAACGTGGCATTCTTGGCGCCAACCTCTCCGCCCGAAACCGGCGCATCCAAGTACTCGCACTTCAGATCGTTGATCTTCTTGGCGAACTGCTTGGTCTCGATCGGCGAGATCGAACTCATGTCCACCACGGTCTTTCCCGCCGAAAGACCAGCAGCAACGCCGTCCTCGCCGAATAGAACCTTCTCCACGTCCGGCGTGTCAGGCACCATGACGATGATCACGTCGGCCTTTTGGGCCACTTCCTTTGACGACGAGCAGACTTCGCCGCCGGCAGTCTTCAACTCGTCCGGCACGCTAGGAATGGAAAACAAGGACACCTTGTGCCCCGCCGCAATCAAGTTACCGGCCATGGGCTTGCCCATGATCCCCAGTCCAATGAATCCTACGTTCATGTTTAGCTCCTTGGTTTAAAAATCTATGACTTGCCGCGGAGAACGCGCGGGATGCAGCGGCGGAAGCGCTTTTCTATGCCCGGGCTGCGGCCTCTCGGCCTCTCCGCGCCCTGACCCACGGCCCTTTCAAGCTTTTTTCAGGTACGGCGTGACCCAGCCCAGCCCGGCTTCGGTTGCTCCCGCCGGCTTATACTCGCAGCCGATCCATCCATCGTAGCCGATGCGATCGATATGGCCGAACAGGAACGGATAGCTGATCTCGCCGGTTCCGGGCTCATGCCGTCCGGGATTATCCGCCAGCTGCATGTGGGCAATGATCTCCAGATTCTTTTCGATCCTTCGCGCCAGATCGCCTTCCATGATCTGCATGTGATAGATGTCGTACTGC
>CAZYOX010000291.1:0-5736 GCA_964649285.1 uncultured Bryobacterales bacterium
GCCGAACCCCCTATACAATCCAGTACCTGTTCAACTTCCAGCGCCAATTAACAGAAGCGACCGTGCTTGAGCTGGGTTACCAGGGCAACCAAGGCCATAAGCTGCAGTTCTTCGCCAAGAAGAACGAGCCTGTGTTCCGCGAGGGGCCAGGGGACGGTCGCACGCTGCAACAACGCCGGCCCTGGGAGGACATCGGACAGTTCCAGTTCGTCGACGGCGTCGGCAACTCGAACTATCATGCGTTTGCCGCGAAAGTGACCCAGCGGTTCTCGGGAGGCCTGACGTACCTCGGCGCATTCACCTGGTCCAAGACCATCGACGGCCCCGGCAGCGGCCTGCGCACGGCCTTGACCAACAACGATCCGATGCAGTGGTACGACTACACGCAAAGCCGCGGATTGGCGGAGTTCCATACCGGCAGGCGTTTCGTCAACTCTTTCGTTTACGAGTTGCCCTTCGCCAGGAACGCGACCGGCCTACTCCGGACGATCGCGGGCGGCTGGCAGGTCGGCAGCATTATCACCATGGTCGACGGCACGCCGGCCAATGTGGGCTCGATCGGAGATCGCGCGCAGATCGAATTGGGCGCCATGCCCGATGCGACCGGCATCAGTCCGTTCCTGGACAATCCGACCTCGGATCGGTTCTGGAACCGCGATGCCTTCAACTGGACGAATCCGGACCTGCAGTACCGCTACGGCACGACCGGGCGTAGCGTCTTATTCACCCCTGGCACGTTCCAGTGGGATTTCTCAATGATCAAGAACACACGGATCTCGGAGCGCCAGAACTTGGAGTTCCGCTTCGAGGCCTTCAACGCGCCTAACCACCCCAATTGGAACATTCCTTTCCGGGACGTTCGGCAGAGTAACTTTGGTCAGGTGACAACCGCCAAAACGATGAGAGAAATGCAGTTCGGCTTGAAATATAGTTTCTAGCCCCGTATTCAACCATACGGTTGCCCCTAGGTGCGTTTTGACCCAGGGGCAACCGGGTGTACAGTAACTGAGGAGAACTCTTGAAAGTTTCGAGAGCAAGAAAGAGGTCATGCGCTGGCCTGCTGGTCTTGTCGGCTTCGGCGGCATCTTTGGTCTGGAGCCAGAGCGTTTCCGGTCAGGATCAGAGTGCGGCGTTTGATGCCGATGTCCAACCCTTTCTAGAGACTTACTGTTATACGTGTCACAACGATAAGCTCACCACGGCTGGGCTGGACCTGACGAGCTATCGTCACGTATCCTCTGTGGCCGACTCGACCCATCTCTGGGACACGGTCTTGGAGAAGATTGCCTCCGGCAAGATGCCTCCTGGAGGTCTTCCCGAGGCCGGTAAGCAGCAGGCCGAGACCGTGACTAAATGGATCGAAGGGGCCCTTGCTGCAGCCGGTCAGGGTAACCAGGCTCAGGCAGGCCGCGTGACCGCCCGACGCATGAATCGCGTCGAGTATAACAACACGATTCGCGATCTGCTGGGCGTGGATGTTAGTCCCGCCGACGAGTTCCCCGTGGACGACTCCGGTTACGGCTTCGACAACATCGGAGACGTATTGACTGTTTCTCCCATGTTAATGGAGAAGTATTTGCAGACGGCGCGCGAGATTTCCCAACTCGCGGTTTTCGGCGCCTCGGTTCCCGATAAGCCGACCAAGCTTATTCGCTTGCTCAACCGTCGTTCTCCCGACGCCGCCGATACATCGAGCGTGGAGGCCTCCAGCACGTATTTCCCGTACTCGATGCGCGGCGCTATGTACGGCGCCTGGAATTTCCCGGTCGACGGCGAATATGAATTGCGCCTGCGTATCGCCAATTTCCGTTCAGAGGACGACCTGCTGACGCCGGAAGAGCGTGCGGCAAAGGAAGAGGAGCGCAGGAAGCGCTTTGAGGCCCGAGCAGCTGCGCGCGCCGCGAATCCGGACGCGCCGCCTCCGCCCCGCCCCGAGCCAACTCCCGAAGAGTTGGCGGCCAAGCTTGAGGCCGCCCGCAAGGCCGCGCCGCCGCGACAGCTGCTCATGCAGATCGACGGCGAGCCGGTCTTCTCAACCATCGTCGAAGGCGCCAGTGCATTCGGCTACGACCGCGGCGAATATCCGATTCGCGTTAAGGTGACCGCCGGCGAACACGAGATTCGCGCCTCCTATCCGGAGTTGGCGAACCTTGACGATCCGCGCAAGAACATCAACCCCGATATGCGCCGTGCGCTGTTCGTGGACTACATCGACGTAATTGGACCCTTCAATCCCTCGGAGGAGCCTCCGGCCAGCTATCGCAAGGTTTTCGTTTGCGGACACAATCCCGGCGAGCACGGCGCCCAATGCGCTCGTACGGTAGTTCAAAACCTGATCGAACGCGCCTACCGGCGCCCGGTTAGCGAGAGCGAACTGGAATCCAAGCTGAGTCTGGTCGAACTCGTCCAACAGGAAGGCGATTCGCTTGAAGAAGGCGTTCGCTTGGCCCTGGAAGCTATTCTGGCATCGCCTGATTTCCTGTTTCGCATCGAACAGGACGGCAAGCCGGCTCCGGCGGCAGCCGCGGCGAGCCTGCCGGATGCGGAGCCGATCGGCAGTTATGAGTTGGCCTCGCGGCTCTCTTACTTCCTGTGGGCCAGCATGCCGGACGAGGAACTCTTCCAGGCGGCCAAGGATGGAAGTTTGCACAGCCGGGAAGGCCTGGAGCGCCAAGTGCGGCGCATGTTAGCCGACCCAAAGACGCCTGAAAATCTGGCCGGTAATTGGGCTGCTCAGTGGTTGCAGTTGCGCAACCTCGGACGCACCAAGCCAGACCCGCAGCGCTTCCCCACCGTCGACGACGAGTTGCTCGACGCCATGCGCAAGGAAACGAATCTGTTCGTCCGAGAGATTATTCGCGAGGACCACAGCATTCTCGATTTCATTGATGCCCCGTTCACCTATCTCAATGGGCCGCTCGCGCGGCACTATGGCATCGAGGGAGTCGATGGCGAGGAATTTCAGCGTGTCGAGCTCGACGGCGTGCAGCGCGGCGGCGTTTTGACGCAGGGCGCGATCATGACCGTCTCCTCCTACCCGACGCGCACCTCGCCGCCGGTACGCGGCAAGTGGGTCTTAGAGAACTTGCTCGGCACTCCGCCGCCTCCTCCTCCACCGAACGTCCCTCCGCTGGACGAATCGAAGTCAGCGGAGACGATGACTTTGCGCGAACGGCTGAAGCAGCATCGGCAAGATCCGAGCTGTTCACCGTGCCACAACCTGATGGACCCGATCGGCTTTGGGTTGGAGAGCTACGACGCAGTCGGCGCTTGGCGTACCCACGACGGCGAAGCCCTGATCGACACGTCCGGCGTCTTGCCTGACGGGAAATCGTTCCAAGGCGCGAAGGACTTGAAACAGGTCATCAAGAGTCAATCCGGCGCCTTCACCCGCAACGTCACCGAGAAGCTGTTGACCTACGCTCTCGGCCGCGGGCTTGAGCGGTATGATCGGCCTACGGTTGACGACATCGTCGCCCAGGTAGAAGCTAACGATTACAAGTTTTCGAAGCTGGTGATGGAAGTCGTCGAGAGCGCGCCTTTCCAAATGAGAACGCCAGCTGGAGCACAGCCATGAACATCATCGTCAAAAAACATCTGCCGCGACGCACGTTTTTAAGAGGTGTAGGGGGCGTGTTAGCGCTGCCGCTGCTCGATGCCATGATGCCGGCGCTCAGCGGAGCGGCCAAGGCTCCTACGCGCACTGCGATCGTCTACTTCCCCAACGGAATCCAAGTACCTGCATGGCGAATGGAATTGGAAGGCGACGACGTGCCGCTGCCCAAGACCCTAGCCAGGACGCTGGAGCCGCTCGCGAAGTACCGGGACGATTTCTCCGTGCTGCGCGGTCTGACCGTTAACGGTGGCCGCGCCCTAGGCGACGGCCCCGGCGATCACGGCCGCGCCGGCGCAAGTTACCTGACGGGCGCTCATCCCAAGAAGACCTTCGGCAAGGACATCCAGGCCGGCGTCTCGATGGACCAATACATCGCCGACAAGGTCGGTAATCAGACGCGCTTCGCTTCGTTGGAACTCGGCTGCGAAGAAGGCATCCAGGGCGGCAACTGCGACAACGGTTACAGCTGCGCCTACAGCAACAGCATTTCGTGGCGCACGCCTGCGGCCCCGAACCCGCCGGAAGTGCGGCCGCGAGCGGTCTTTGAGCGCCTGTTCGGCAGCGAAGATTTTGAACAAGACCCAGCCGTCCGCGCCAAGAAGGAGAAGTACCGCCGCAGCGTGCTCGACTCGCTGGCGGGCGACGCCAAGCGGTTGCAGGGTTCGCTGGGCTCCACCGACCGTCGCAAACTCGACGAATACTTGTATGCCGTGCGCGACATCGAAACCCGCATCCAGCGGGCCGAGGCGGGCAACAGCGTGCAAGTGACCCCGACGATGGACAAGCCGCCGTCAAGCATTCCCGAAAATTACGAAGAACATACGCGGTTGATGTTCGATCTGATGACGTCGGCGTTCCAGACCGATTCCACGCGCGTCATCACCTTCTTGATGGCCATCGAGCAGAGCAACCGGGCTTACCGGGAGATCGGCATCGCCGACTCGCACCACGGCCTCACGCACCACGGCGGCGACAAAGAAAAGATCGAGAAGTGCATCGCCATCAACCAATATCAGGTGGAGCAGTTCACCTACTTCATCGATAAGCTGAAGGCAACCGAAGACGGCGAAGGCACGCTGTTTGATCACATCATGGTGAACTACGGCAGCGGCCTGAGCCGTGACCACGATCACGATGACCTGCCGCTGCTCATCGCTGGCCGCGGCAACGGACTTTTCCGTCTCGGCCGTCAGATCAACTACCCCAACGACACCCCGTTGGCGAATCTGCACGTCGCGATGATGCATCAGATGGGCGTCCCCGCCGAGCAGTTTGCCGACAGTAACGGCGAATTGCCTTATCTGAACCTCTAGGGGCCGCACCATGCGAACTGGACTTCTCCGCCTCGCCCTGCTCGGGCTTGCCGCTATTCTTCCGTCTTTCGCGACCGAGCGCGCCGTCATCGACCGGCTCTTGGATATGGCCAAGTCGCGACCGAACTCCGCGGAATTTCGCACCGAGCTGATCAACGCGATGGGCGAAGAGAACGTCCAGAAGGCTGCGGCGATCGCCGGCAACGGACCCGATTTCGTCTGGGCGCTGGAAGCCGAATCGCAGCCCAAGCTCTATGTGGACGATGCGCCTGTGGCCGGCGCCTTGCGGCGCATCAAGTCGACCAACACCTGGTTCTACGTCGGCAAGCTCAAGGTCGGAACGGCCCATAAGTTCCACTACGTCATCGACGGTAAGGTCGTCGGCGGCGCCAATGACATTCCGGCCTATACGCCCGATTCCTACCAGAAGCCCGATGTGCCGCGCGGCACGATGACTGAGAAGCAGACCCACGTCAGCAAGATCTTTGAAGGCATGGAGACCAACTACTGGGTTTACGTGCCAGCGCAGTACGACGCGTCCAAACCCGCCGCGCTCATGGTCTGGCAAGACGGAGAGCGCTTCAGCGGGCGCAATACCGAAGACAACTGCAACCTCTGCCCGAGCCTCTATCGCGTTCAAGAAGTGACCGACAACTTGATCCACCAAGGAAAGATCCCGGTGATGATTCATTTGTTCATTTCGCCGGGAACGAAAGACGGCAAGGCGATGCGCTCGATCGAGTACGACTCGGTATCCGATAAGTACCCGCGCTTCCTGCTGGATGAGATCCTGCCCGAGCTCTACGC
>CAZYOX010000292.1:0-5725 GCA_964649285.1 uncultured Bryobacterales bacterium
GACGCAGAGACCTATTCGTTGGCGGGCACCGGTTTCAGCGTCGGCGCCAAATTTGGACGACGGATCAACCCCGAGCGCTATATCAGCGGCGGCAGTACGGAGATTCTCACCGACGAGGCCATCGAGTTTCTCGATGAAGTCGGTTCCGCGCCGTTCTTTCTCTGGCTTCATTACTTCGACCCGCATGACGAGTACGCGCCTCCGCCGTCCTATTTGCCGGCCGGGACTCCCGATCCCGTTTTCCAGTACGGCGAGTTCAAGGGAGCCAGCGAAGCGCAACTGGCGAATGCAGAGAAGCTATATGAGAGCGAGGTGCGCTATGTGGGAGATTCGATTTCCCGTTTGTTGGACGAGACCAAGCGCCTCGGTCTTTATGACGATGCCTTGATCGTCTTAACTTCCGACCATGGCGAGGAATTCCGTGACCACGGCGGTAACCTACACGGCCATAGTCTCTATCAGGAACTGCTTCACGTACCTCTCATGATTCGAATGCCCGGCCAACAGGGGCCGCGGCGCATTCAAAGCTTTGTGCCGACCAGAGCGCTGCTGCCGACCATCCTCGAAATGTGCAGCGTCGAGGTTCCAGGGAATCCAGATTGGGCCCCGTCGTTAGCCAAGCTCATCGAAAGCGTGTCAAACGGCGAAAGTGAGGAGGGCCGCTATAGCTACCCAATCGTCAGCTCCGCCGCGCTAGAGGGCGATCATGAGACTTCGGTGGTCCTGGATGGTCTTAAGTACATTGTGCGGAAGAACCCCTCTCACGGGGATCTGCTCTTTGATTTAGACGCCGATCCCGCCGAACTCCATGCGGTGGAGAACCCCAACTCCGAAACCGCTACCAGCTTGAGGCAAGCGGCAGAGTCCTACCAGCAGTGGGCCTCCGAGATGCGAAAGCAAACCGGCCTCGACGAGCAGGCGTCCGAAGACAGCACCTTCACCGATCGTTTGAGAGACCTCGGCTACATCCAGTAGCGGGGCCGCCTGGCCACTAGTCGCCGTCGATCGAGACTAGCTCTTGTCTTGATCCTTTGTCGAGAATCGCTTGCGCGTCTTCGGCCGTAAACCCTTCGAGCGTCGAGGAGTGGTTCATCGAGCAGAAGGCTGGACCGCACATGGAGCAGAACTTCGCCGACTTATAGCCTTCTTCGGGAAGGGTCTCGTCGTGATAGGCGCGGGCAGTCTCAGGATCGATCGACAGGGCGAACTGTTGTTCCCAATCGAAGTTGAAGCGGGCCCGCGATAGAGCGTCGTCGCGGTCGCGCGCGCCGGGACGATGGCGTGCGATGTCTGCTGCATGCGCAGCAATCTTATAGGCGATCATGCCTTGCTTGACGTCTTCTTTGTTGGGCAGGCCGAGGTGTTCCTTCGGCGTGACGTAGCAGAGCATCGCCGCGCCGTGCCAGCCGATCATCGCGGCGCCGATGGCGGAAGTGATGTGGTCGTAGCCCGGAGCAATGTCGGTGACCAGAGGACCGAGCGTATAGAACGGGGCCTCGTGGCACAGCTCCTTCTCTTTATCGACCTGTAACTTGATCTCGTCCAGCGGGATATGGCCCGGGCCCTCAACCATCACTTGGACATCGTATTCCCAGGCTTTCTTGGTCAGCTCGCCCAGCGTTTCCAGTTCGGCGAACTGCGCTTTGTCAGAAGCGTCAGCGATGGAGCCGGGACGCAGGCCGTCGCCGAGCGAGAAGCTGACGTCATACTTCTGGAAGATCTTGCAGATCTCGTCGTAGTTCTCGTAGAGCAGGTTTTGCTGATGATGCGAAACCATCCATTCAGCCAGCAACGAGCCGCCGCGGCTAACGATGCCGGTGATTCGCTTGACGGCCATGGGGACGTACTGGATGAGCACGCCGGCGTGGATCGTCATATAGTCGACGCCCTGCTCCGCTTGCTCCTCGATGACATCGCGCATGATCGGCCAGGTGAGGTCCTTGATGCGTCCGTTGACGCGGTTCAGGGCCTCGTAAATCGGCACGGTGCCGATGGGCACAGGCGAATTGGCGATGATCTGCTTGCGGATGTGCGGGATGTCGCCGCCGGTGGACAGATCCATCACCGTATCGGCTCCATATTTGATGGAGTAGGCCAGCTTTTCGAGTTCTTCGTCGACGTTCGAAGTCGTAGCCGAATTACCGATGTTGGAGTTGACTTTGCATCGCGAGCCGATGCCGATAGCCATCGGTACCAAGTTTGTATGCTTGATGTTCGCCGGGATAATCATCCTGCCGCGGGCTACTTCGTCGCGGACAAATTCGCCGGTGAGCTTCTCCAGGTTGGCGACATAAGCCATCTCCTCGGTGACGATGCCCTTACGGGCGTAGTGCATCTGGGTGCGAATCGGATCGTCGTAGCGTTTGGCTGTCCACTGTTGGCGCATGCGAAGTTAGCTCCTCGATAAGCCGGCGACGCGGCTTGAAGCGATCATTATCCCATTCGCCCGACATGAGGTCCAAGAGGACGGCCCTCGTCATGTCCGCCGCCTGCGAGCCGGATGGTATCCTTGCCCCATAGTGCGTCGCAAGTTCCTGTTGTGGTTTGCGTTCCTTCTCACGATCAGCGTCGGCGTCATGTTCTACCTGATGCTGAAGGGGCCGGAAATGCGCGACCTCAGGAATCTGCGCATTGAGTCGACGCCCGAACGCGTTGCCCGCGGCGAGTATCTGGCAAACCACCTATTGGGTTGCGCGCATTGCCACACCGCGCGCAATCACGAGGATTACTCTTTGCCCGCGGTGGGCCCGGCGTTCGCCGGCGGCGATTGCCTCGATGAGACCTGGGGCTTTCCTGGCAAGATGTGCATGCCGAATATCACGTCGGATCGCGAAACGGGCATCGGCGCTTGGACCGACGACGAGATATTGCGGGCAATGCGCGAAGGCGTCAACCGCGATGGCGTTGCCTTGTTTCCGATGATGCCTTTTGACGCGTATCGTCATTTGCCCGATGAGGATGCCTATGCAGTGATTGCCTATCTGCGGACGCTGCCGGCGGTGAGCCGTTCGACGCCGGACACAGTCGTGCGATTCCCGATGAACGTCGTCGTCAAGCTGCTGCCGACCCCGCTTGAAGAAGCGGTCCCGCCGGTCTCGCGCGAGAACGAAGTCGCCTACGGAGAATACCTAGCGACGGTAGCTAGCTGCAAGGGTTGCCACGCGGAAGACATGGACGACTTGGCGGGCGGACAAGCTTTTCCTCTGCCCTCTGGGCCGGTGACGTCACCCAACATTACGCCCGATCCGACCGGCGTGTTGCCGGAAGACTACGAGGGATTCGTGCGGCTGTTCCGGCAGTTCGCCCCAGAGAACGAAGCGTCTACGGTGATTGACCCAGGGCATCTGACGGTGATGCCTTGGAGGGCGTTCGCGGGTCTGACGGACGAGGATTTACATGCCTTGTTCACTTATCTGAAGTCAGTGCGACCGGTTGAGAATGAGATTCAG
The DNA here is from genome assembly GCA_964649285.1 of uncultured Bryobacterales bacterium. Lineage (GTDB taxonomy): Bacteria > Acidobacteriota > Terriglobia > Bryobacterales > UBA6623 > CAMPKL01. The sequence goes on from CAZYOX010000292.1 coordinate 3,450, forward strand.
GTCTATTCCGGAGATCCGGAGGTCAAATAAGAGGTTTGCTTCCGGGACGTCCCTGTGAGAAGCTAATACGCTTTCCTGGGATGCACGTTCGAATTCTCTATCACGACCGCTGCTTCGACGGCGCCTGCTCAGCGGCGATATTCGGACACTTCTACCGCTCGCGGATGGACGCTGCTGCCGAGTTCTCTCTGCGGGGCCTGTTCCATCAAGCGAACCAGGTTTTTGCGGATGAACTGTTTGCCGGCGAAGAGAATGCCATCGTCGACTTCAAGTTCGCCAACAACCCAAAGCTGAACTGGTGGTTCGATCATCACCAGAGCGCCTTTCTATCGCCGGAGGATGAACGGGCGTTCGAACGCGACGAGTCGGGTAAGAAGTTCTATGACCCCAGCTATCGCTCTTGCACGCAGTTCATCGCCGATGTCGCGCGGGACCGTTTCGGCTACGATCCCTCCGCGATGGCCGATCTGATCCATTGGGCGGACATTATTGATGGAGCGCGCTACGACTGCGCCAAGACGGCTGTGGAGATGCCGGCTGCAGCGATGAAGCTGACCTTAGTCTTTGAGGCGTCCGATGAGAACCTGACGAGCAAGGTGATTCCGCTGTTGACGGAATACTCGCTCGAAGAGATTGTGGAACGGCCGGATATCCGGCCTGTGTTCGATGAACTCTACCGACGGCACGAGGCCTCGATCGAGATCATTCGCCAGCGCTCGGTGAACAAGGACGGCGTGATTTTTTTCGATCTAGGCGATACGGACTTGGCTGGCTACAACAAGTTTATCCCGTACTATCTGCATCCCCAAGGAACGTATACGGTGTCGGTGTTGGACGCGGGTTTCCGGACGAAGATTTCGGTGGGCTCAAGTCCCTGGGCGCAGAACCCGAAGCACAATCTGGCGACGCTTTGCGAACGTTATGGGGGCGGCGGACACGCACGCGTGGGCGCGATTAGTTACGGTCCGGGCGAACTCGAAAAAGCTCGTCGGACGGCGAATGAGATTGTGGCCGAGTTGCAGCGCTAACCCGTGATGTATCCGCGCCTCTTCGGTTTCGTACCCTTGAGGTGCAGCATGCTGCCCAGCACGACAAGCAAATAGCCGGCGAAGATCCCAAGACTAAGCTTGAAGTCGTCCAGGCCGTCAAAACGATACTCAGGGCTCCAGAAGGCCCCGGCGCCGACATAGGCTATGAGCAGACTCCACAAGACGTGCGGCAAACGCGCAACCTTGCTGGAGCGGAAGGCAAGTACGGCGGCGACAAGGCCGAGCAGTCCGCCGTAGAGCGCCGTGCTAGTAACCGTACCCGCCCAAGCAGGCACGGGGCCTAGATTGAGGTCCGAGGGCTCGAAAGCGGCCATGAGGCCGACGCCGAGCAGGGCGAGGGATAGGAGCAGGTTGACGAGAACGCTCAGGTATCCCAGCAAGCGGCCTAGGAAGCTCATCAGACGAGTGCGGTTTAATACAAACCGACTCGATATTGTATCAGTCGTCAGGTCCGCCCGGACCGCTGGGCGGACCGGCGGCCCTTAGGGCTTGCGACCAATCACCAGCCTGATCCGTGCATAGGGATCACGGTTCAGATTGCCGATTGCGACCTCGGGCGGGCGCTGCGGCCTCGGTCCAAGGACGGCCAATCCTTGGGAGCGTAGAGCGTCGGTTAAGGCTGTTGCCGCGGCGATATCTTGTTGCGTACCGGCCGCCTCCACGCTTACCGCTATGCCGGGTTCGATCATGGCGGCGTCTTGCCCGCTTTCGACCGTTACCGCCCAACCGGCTGTTGTTAATGCTTTCAAGACGTCGTGAGCTATGTCGAGAGTCTCTGTGTCTCCCGTGACGACAAAAACGTTGAGTCTGTGGCCGGCATAGGGCCTGAGCGAAGCGACTACGGCATCAAACCGTTCGTTCATCAGCCGTCTGGGAGCAAGACGTGCTTCGATTTGCGCCCGCGCCAGCTTGGCTTCTTCGGCTTGAACCCTGAGCCTTTCCGCTTCAAGCTCCAGCCTCGCCGCCCGGAGGTCGGCGTCGCTGGCGCGTTCGTTCGCCAGGCCAGCTTGCCTGTTGGCTTCGCTGGAATGTGCATTCGCATCCGCGATCGCCTGGGCTTGCTTCAAGTCTTCAATGCGCTGAAGTCCTTGTCTCCTCCACGATGTGGCGTTCACGACGACGGCCATCAGAAAGGTCAACAGAACAAGAATCGTCAGAATAACTTGCGAAACCGTATTGATCGAGCTCAGAATCTCGATGGAATCCCACGCGGCCCTCAGTTCACCC
>CAZYOX010000293.1:0-5714 GCA_964649285.1 uncultured Bryobacterales bacterium
ATGAGTACCCGCGAGACAAACGGGACGATCTACACGCATGCGGGCCCGGAGATTGGTGTGGCGTCGACCAAGGCGTTTACGTCGCAACTGGCAGCGCTGTTTACGCTGGGGATGTACATGGGACAGGTGCGCGGCCATTTGGATGCAACCAGCGCCCGCAAGTTGGTCGGCCAACTCTTTGTCGCTCCCAATGAGATCGAAGAGGCCCTCGGCACGGCGCCGGAATGCGAAGCTCTGGCCGAGAAGTATCACAAGGCGACCGATTTCCTGTTCCTGGGCCGGGGAATCCACTACCCGATGGCGCTCGAAGGCGCGTTGAAGCTCAAGGAGATCTCCTACATTCACGCCGAAGGCTATCCGGCGGGTGAGATGAAGCACGGTCCGAACGCGTTGATCGACGAAGAACTGCCGGTTGTGGTCATTGCTACCTACGATCCGGACGATGAACTGAGCCGGACTCGCTATGAGAAAACGGTCTCGAACATTCAGGAAGTGCAGGCGCGTCGCGGCCGGGTGATCGCCATCGCCAATCGCGGCGACAATCAACTGCGCGAGATGGTCGAAGACATCATCGAGGTCCCGGTTACGCATGAGCTCCTATTGCCGATGATCGAGATTATTCCGCTGCAGTTGTTGGCCTACTACATTGCCGTCGTTCGTGGTTGCGATGTAGATCAGCCGCGCAACCTGGCCAAGAGCGTCACGGTCGAGTAACGATAGAATCCGTGATCAGCCGTCGCGCGAAGATTGCCGCAGCTTGCTACCTACTGCTGCTTGGCGTGGGCGGCGCGCTGCTGGCCGAAGCGGCCTGGAACAGCGTAACCGGTTACCAAAGCGAGTATGCCATTCATGCGGAGTTGCCCGCCGCTCCCCCATTGACGTCGCGTCTCGTGTTTGTTGTGCTCGACGGGGTTCGCGTTGATGCAGCCTCAGGCATGCCGCACTTGCAGGCACTGGCCGCCAACGGCTCGTCCGGCACAGCGGTTGCGGAGTTGCCGTCGCTCTCGAATCCAGGCCGTGCGGTGCTGTCGACTGGAGCGATGCCGGAAGTGCACGGCGTAACCAACAACGGCCGCTACAGCCCTGTGCCGGTGGACTCGATTTTTTCGCTCGCGAAGAAGCAAGGCATTCCCGTAACGGTTTACGGGAGTTATTTTTGGCAGCGGGCTTTTGGCGACAGTCTCGATCCGGCCCGAGTTCACCCCTTTGAGAAGGAGCTTGGCCCCTCGCCCGATGCCGACCGTCTCGTTGCTTGGCAGGAGCAGGTTTGCCGCGAGATGATGCCGACGCTGTCTGGAGCCGACACCGGCCTGGTCGTCATTGGTCTGACGGCGACGGATGAAGCGGCGCATGACTTCGGCGGCGAATCTCCTGAATACTTACAGGTGGTTGCCGCGGCGGACGCCTGTTTGGGTTCGCTGGTTCAGGCGCTCAGCAATGAAGGAACCACGTTCGTCGTCGTTGCCGATCATGGCCATATTCAACGCCGCGGCCAAGGGGGGCACGGCGGAACCGAGCCGGAAGTAGTTCAGACGCCGCTGGTACTCGCTGGCCGGGGAATCGTGCGCAGCTCCGGATGGCAAGCCCGACACCTGGATGTCGCTCCGACAATTAGCGCCTTGCTTGGATTGCCCTTACCGGCGAACAACCAAGGCGAAATCCTATGGCAAACATTGGACCTTAGCTCCCAGCAGCAGGCCACGCTTGAGGATCATGTGAGCCAACAGCGGGCCGTGCTCGAGAAGGGCATGCCCGACCGGGACCTTCTCACAGCCGAGGGGCGTGGGTCCCGAGCGCCGCTCGCCATATTGGCGTCAAGCTGGTTCGCCGCGCTGATCCTTGGCTGTTTGTGGAAGGCCGAAGCCGACGCGAAGAAATTGGGCGCTGCCGCCGCCCTCCACATCGCCGTCTACTTCGCGTTGTACTGGGCCTTCGGGTTGGGGTATTCGCTGAGCGACATCGTGCGGGAGGAGATGCTCAATTGGTTCTTTCTGCGCAATGCGGCGGCAGCAGTGATTGCGCTGCTGGTCGCGACGCGGTTGCTGAAGATTGACGCGCTACGAACTGCGCTGATTGTGACCAGCATTTTCGGGCTACGCATCGCCTGGGTTTGGTATGACGCCGGGCTGATCATGGACCGCGTGATGCTGGATCTCAGCCAGGGCTTCATGGCCTATATGGATTTGCTCCACAACCTAGCTGTCGCGATCACCGGCGCCGCTGCGGCGATCATCCCTCACCGACGTAAAGCTCAGCGGGCGGCCGACTCTTTGACCAGCTTGAACTGACCCGTTTTCGGGCGTACGAGACGTTCAAAGTCGGCATACTGCATGCGGATGAGCGTGTGATGCGTTCCGGCATTGAACGCAATTAGATCGTTAGCCGCCAGGCTCTCATCCGCGTAGACCGGCAGATCATAAAGATTGCCGAACGGAGGCATCGTGCCCGGTTGGCAATCCTGGAATAGATCCTTGAACTCGTCTTCAAGAGCGGCCGAAGCCCTCTTGGCGCCGGCCGCTTCCGCAATGGCGTCTAGGTCCACCCTTTCGGAGGCCGGCAGGACGGCCATCGCCATTTTCCCGTCGAGCTTGACCATGACGGTCTTCGCCAGCTCCCATTCGGCGATATGCGCTGATTTTGCGACCTCCATGGCCGCATAGGCCGTCGAGTGTTCGATGGTCATGTATTTAACGCTGTTCTTGTCGAGGAAATCCTGGACTCTTTTACCTGGCATAGGGCACCTCCCATGGCGTTGCGCCCTCATATTAACCAACGGCGTTTGGGACGGCCTGCGAAACAGCCTGTTGAGCGAGCCGATGCCGAGGGCGAGCGCTTTACTGGCGCGAGAAGAGTCGACGGCATGGCCGACAAATTTCTAGGGAGCGAGACCGAGGGCTCGGAAGAGTCCGTAGCCGGCGCCGGCGAAGACCGGCAAAATCATGTAGGCGCACAGGAAGCCGAGAACGCGATAGCGCCGCAGCCAGCATAATGCGGCGCACCCGAGGCAGATCGTCACCCACCATAGTGCGGCCATCAGGCCCTCGCACGGATTGAAAACGATGCCGCAGTAGAGAATGGTTGCAACAAATGCGCGGCCCAGGACATCTTCCTTGCGCCATTCCAAAACCGGCCTGACTTGCGCGAGAACGTATTCCAAGAAATCCTCCGGCGATGGAGCGCGGACGAGCGCGATAGGGTGATGTTGTACCGTACCTATCGACCGCGGCGCAAGGAAACTTGACCCTGCTCGCCGAATGATATATTATTCATTATTCTGAATAAGTATTCAGTCGCCGACCATGCCTCAAACCCACGCAGCGATCCATTCCATCGCCTCGAATCACGTCCTGTTGGATACGGATCTTACGCCAGACGAGACGCGACAGGTCTTGGAGCTGGGGCTGGCGGTCAAACGCAGCCCGAAGGACTTTGGCTCGGTGCTTCGCGGGCGCTATGCGGCGATGCTGTTCGAGAAGCCGTCGCTCCGGACGCGGGTGACCTTCGAGCTCGGCATGAAACAGTTAGGCGGGGACGCGGTTTTCCAAGACCACAAAGCCGACCGCATCGGCGAACGCGAGCCGGCTCGCGACATGGCGCGCAATTTAGACCGCTGGTTTGACGTCATCATCGCCCGCACGTATTCGCAGGACACGCTGGAAGACTTGGCCCAGTGGTCATCGGTGCCGGTGGTCAATGCCTTGAGCGGCATGTATCACCCGTGCCAGGCGCTGGCGGACTATCTCACGCTGCGCGAGCGGCACGAGGATTTGACCGGTTTGACGGTCGCGTATGTCGGCGACGGCAATAACGTGGCGCACTCGGTGTTGCTGACGGGCGCGGCGCTGGGCGTGAACGTGAACTTCGCTAGCCCCGTGGGCTACGAAGCGGAAGCCGAGGTCGTCGAGAAAGCGCAGGCCTTGGGCTCCGCAACAGGCGCCAAGATCCAGGTAATGAACGACCCGCGCGCGGCGGCGGAAAGCGCGGCCGCGATTTACACCGATGTGTGGACCAGCATGGGTTGGGAACGCGAGACGCAGGAGCGGCGCATCGCTTTCGCGCAATACCAGGTGAATTCCGCCTTAATGGCGCTGGCTGCGCCGGATGCCGTTTTTATGCACTGCCTTCCCGCATTGCGCGGCGAAGAGGTGACGGACCAGGTCATCGAATCGAAACAGTCGGCGGTTTTCGACCAGGCCGAAAATAGACTTCACGCTCAAAAGGCGTTGTTGATGATGTTGCTCGCCGGATGACCGGCTAGCCCGAAAAGGAACTCAATGTCAGCTAAGAAAGTTGCTCTCGCTTATTCCGGGGGGTTGGATACCTCCATCATCATTCCGTGGTTGAAGGAGAACTACGGCTGCGAGGTCGTCGCGATCTGCGGTGATGTCGGGCAGGGCGGAGGCGAGCTTGAGGGCCTAGAGAAGAAGGCTCTCGCGAGCGGCGCCAGCGAATGCCGGGTTGCCGATCTGCGCGAGGAGTTCATCTCGGATTACGTCTGGCCGATGGTCCGTGCGGGCGCGATCTACGAGCACAAGTACCTGCTGGGGACGTCGATTGCGCGTCCGCTGCTGGCCAAGCTGCAGGTCGAGGCGGCGCTGGAAACGGGTTGCGACGCGCTGTGCCACGGGGCAACGGGCAAGGGCAATGACCAGGTGCGTTTTGAGCTGACCTACAAGGCGCTGGCTCCGCATCTGCCGGTGATCGCACCGTGGCGCGAGTGGGACATCGTTTCGCGCGAAGACGCCATCGACTACGCGGCGAAGCACAACATTCCGCTACAGCAGACCAAGGCTAAGATCTACAGCCGCGACCGCAATCTGTGGCACATCTCTCATGAAGGCGCGGAGCTGGAAGACCCGGCCAATTCGCCTTCGGATGCCGTATGGATGATCAGCGTGAATCCGGAAGACGCTCCGGATCAGCCGGCTGAGTTGACGATCGGCTTTGAACAGGGACGGCCAGTGAGTCTCGACGGCCAAAAGCTCAGCGGCGTCGGCTTGGTGGAGAAGCTCAACGACATCGGGGGCCAGCACGGCATTGGGCGCATCGACTTGGTCGAGAACCGCTTTGTGGGCATGAAGTCGCGCGGCTGTTATGAGACGCCGGGCGGCACGATCTTGATGTTCGCGCACCGCGAGTTGGAGTCGTTGACGCTGGACCGGGCGACGATGCACTACAAGCAGAAGGTAGCTCTGGACTACGCCGAGCTGGTTTACGACGGCAAGTGGTTCACTCCGCTGCGCGAAGCGCTGGACGCTTTCGTCGACTCGACGCAGACCAACGTGACCGGAGAAGTGAAGGTGCGTTTGCACAAGGGACGCCTGGACGTGATGAGCCGCAAGTCGCCGTACTCGCTGTACCAGGAGAAGATCGCGAGCTTCACCATGGGCGCAGACTACAACCAGAAGGACGCCGAGGGCTTCATCAACTTGGTGGGCTTGCCGATTCGCGTGCACGCCGCTGTGACTCGCGAGGCCAACAAGAAGTGAAGCTGTGGGGCGGCAGATTTGCGGCGGGGCCGGCGGAACTGTTTGAGCGGTTCTCCGGCTCGCTCCACTTCGATCGACGATTGTTCGAGGCAGACGTCATCGGTTCGCGGGCCTGGGCCGCAGCGCTGGAAAGGGTAGGCATCTACTCGCAACAAGAGCGCGAGCAGGTGCAGGCTGCGTTTGACGAGATGCTGGCTGAAGCGAAGTCGCCTGACTACTTCGCCG
>CAZYOX010000294.1:0-5710 GCA_964649285.1 uncultured Bryobacterales bacterium
GAGGCGTTCGCGCCATCGAGGATGTATCGCTAGAGATTGAAGGGGAGACGTTGATTCGCGCCAGCGAGTTCATATCCATCAGTGAGCGTCTCGGCTGGCACGAAATGAACTTTCGCATCGATGAGTCGTTGTTGGGCCAACGTCGCGCCCGCCTCTCTCACCCAACGCTAGGCGCTACCGGTTGGCAGACGGTTCTGTTCGGAGAAGCGCAGCAATTTGAAGAGCACAAATCGATGTCTTAGATACCGGAAAATTGGAAAACCGGCGCGAAACCACAGATTTTGCCCAAAGAGGCTGCCACGAAACCTCTCTTGCGCCGGCCCCTTGACACTGTGTGCTACACGTAAAAGCAGAAGATCCCTGGTTGGGCCAGACACGGCCAGGGGCTCCACGGCCGTGGGTGCAGTGTTAGGGGCTAGCCGATGAGGCCAAAGGAAACGGCAGCGGTGATGGGGATTTAGTCCCTCGGACCGGTCCAAATACTATTTCCGGCCCCCGCTTAGTAGGGGTCGCAACCAACGTCCCAAAGGGCCCCTGGAAACAGGGGCCCTTTGGGCGTCGGCCTAGACGTTGTTGGAAGCCCGCCGAAGCGGCTGCAGAGAGGAAGGGGCGAAGGCCCCATTTCGCAATACCAGTTAAGACACAAGAACAGAACGGCGGGCCGCGATTGCTGCGGCGGTAACCTGAAGAGATTCTCCGCTGTCCGGCAAGCCCCGCTAGCGGGGCGAGGCAACCAACAGCCCCGCGGCGCAAGCCCGGGGTACCGAACGCCACCCCCTTCTCATTCTTCAAGCCCCGTTAACGGGGCGACACCCGCGACGCGCAGTCCCCACCGAGTACTTAACCCATGCCGCCCGTCTAGGGCGCGGCGGCAACGGAGTCCTCTTGCAGGCTTGGCGACAATACCCGTCTATAGAGACGTTCGTAGCGATCGATGATGTTCGATTGTGAGAAGTACTCGGAGCGCTTACGCGCGGCGGCACGGGCTCGTTGGTGTGCTTCAGGATTCTTGAGGACATCGCAGGCGGTTTTACCCATGCCTTCGACATCGCCTAGCGGAAGGAGGAATCCGGAGACATCCTGTTGGATCAGCTCCGGCAGGCCGCCGACGTTCGATGCGATGACGGGTACCCCGCAGGCCATCGCCTCAAGGGCCGCCAGGCCGAAGGATTCCTGTTCGCTGGGCAGCAGGAACAGATCAAGCAGGGGCAGCAACTCCTCGATGTCCTGCTCGGCGCCGAGGAAGTGCACGCGGCTCTTGAGGCCGAGTTCATCGGCGAGCCGCTCGGCCGTTTCGCGGTCGGGCCCGTCGCCGATCATCAGCAGTTTCGACGAGTGGTGACGGGCGATGTAGTGGAACGTCTTGATGACGTCTTGCGTGCGCTTGACCCAACGGAAGTTCGACAGGTGACCGATTAAGGCTTCGTCGGTGCAGGCGTATTTTCGCCTCCGCTCGGCGCTGCGATGCCTGGGATTGAAGCGCTCCAGATCAACGAAGTTGTGGATGACTTCGGCAGGGCAATCGGTGCAAAAGCGGGCGTGCGTCTCGTGGGCTAGATAACTAGAGACGGCGGTGATGCCGTCGCTTTGCTTCAGGCAAAAGCGAGTGATGTCGTAGAACGATTCGTCGAGGCCTAGCAGGGTGATGTCGGTGCCGTGCAAGGTCGTGACGATCTTGGGACCGTTCTCGCCCAGCATCTGTTTGGCGAGATAAGCGCTAGCGGTGTGAGGAATCGCGTAATGCGCGTGAAAAATGTCGATCGGATGCTGCCGCGCCAGCGTTGCCAACTTTGTCGACAGGGCAAGCGTATAAGGCGGGTATTGGAAGAGAGGGTAGCGGGCGATAGGAACTTCGTGGAAGTGAACTCGCGTATTGCCCTCAATGACGCGTACCGGGCGTACGTAGCTGACGACGTGTACGTTATGTCCGCGGTCGGCGAGGCCCATGCCGAGCTCGGCGGCGACCACTCCGCTGCCGCCGATGGTGGGATGGCAGATGATGGCGATTCCTAACGGTCTTTCCATGGCTCAATGTCGAATAGACCAACGAGATCGGTTGTCGGCAGGGGAACTTCGCCGGCGTAGGGTTCGCCGTAAGCGACGCCGATGAGCGATCCGAAGTACTTGAGCGTAGCTTCGATGGATTCGATGAATTTCGCAGAGGCGATACGTACCGGAAAATCTTTGTTTTGCGGCTCGCCAAATTGCGACTTGTAGCAGCGCACGGCTTTCATGCGCTGCTGGATGACTTCACTAATGTCGACTACGACCTGCGGGTTCATCGGACGCGTTCCCATGTGATGCAGCAAGGCGCGCGGACGATGCGGAGGAAGTTCCGGCAAGTAATTTTTAATACCGCAAAGGTAGAAGCTCTGCCGCACGAGCTGTGCTGTGCCCATGTGGTCGGGGTGGTGGTCTTCCAAGGGCGGAGCGATGACTAATTGAGGCCGCAATTGGCGGATCGTGCGGACGATCAGTTTGCGGTTGTCATCGTTATCGCGGACGTGCCCGTCAGGGACGCCTAAGTTTATGCGTTGAGTGAGCCCAAGTACGTGCGCTGCCGCGTCGGCTTCTTGGGCGCGCAGTTCAGGCGTGCCCAGACTGCCGAGTTCTCCGCGGGTGAGGTCGACGACGGTGGCGGTGCGGCCGCTGCGCACGGTGTTGAGCAGCAGCCCGCCGCAGCAGAGTTCCGCGTCGTCGGGGTGAGCGGCGAAGACAACCAGTTCGCTGGGCGCGGGAGCGGGGGAGCGCATGGTTTAGGCTTCTTCCAACTCAGCGGTCAGCTTACCCCACTCGTCTTCGCACTCTTCGATCTTCTTACGGCGTTGCTCCATCGATTGGAGCGCTTCCGCTTGTTTGGCGAAGTCGCTGGCGAAGGTCTGCAGCATGCCCTGGAGGGTTGCGTTTTCTTTTTCGAGACGCGCGACTTCTTCTTCCAAAGCGGCGACGCGTTTGCGCAGTTTGTCGGCCTTGATCGGATTCAGGCGCTTCTTCTTAGAATCCGCTGAGCCGTTCTGCGCGGCGGGCGCAGGGGCTGCCGGCTTGGCATGGAATTCGAGTGCGGCCATCAATTCGGCGCTTGGGCCGCCGGGAGCCGCATTCGTCTCGACGGCTTCGCCGCGCCGTTCCAGTGCCCACAGATACTCTTCGTAATTGCCGGGGTAAGTCTCCACCGCGCCGCCGCCGATGGCGAAGACCTTGGTGGCCAGGTGGTCGATAAAGTAGCGGTCGTGCGAGACGAAGACGATGGTGCCGGTGAACTCCATCATCGCCTTGAGCAGGACGTCCTTGGCGCGCATGTCAAGGTGGTTGGTGGGCTCGTCGAGAAGTAGGAAGTTGTGCGGCTCCAATAGCATGCGGGCTAAAGCGAAACGGTTGCGTTCACCGCCCGAGAGTACGCCGACGCGCTTGAAAACGTCGTCGCCCGTGAACAGGAAACAACCCAGCAGAGAACGCACTTCGGCGTCGTTCATGCCGCGGGCCCGTTCGGCGATCTCGTCGAAGAGGATCGCGTCGGGATTCATCTCCTTGTATTGGTCCTGCGCGAAGTAATCCGTCTCGACCTTGTAACCGATCTTGATGTCGCCGGCGGTCGGCGGTTCGATGCCGGCCATCAGCCGGATGAGCGTCGACTTACCGGCGCCGTTGTGGCCGACGAGAGCGACGCGATCGCCCTTCTCGATGTTGAAGGAGATATTGTCGAGCACCTTGTTGGCGCCGTAGTGCTTCGAGATGCCCTTGCCTTCGATGACGACGCGTCCGCTGGCGGGCGGCTGTGGAAAACGGAAGTGTACGACCTTCTCTTCCGGTGGAATTTCGATGCGCTCGATCTTTTCGAGTTCCTTGACGCGGCTTTGCACCAACGATGCCTTGGACGCCTGGTAGCGGAAGCGGCTGATGAAGGCTTCGAGCTGTTCGATGCGGGCGCGCTGATTCTTGTAAGAGGCGATAAGCTGCTCGCGGCGAGCGGTCTTCTGCACTTCGAACTTGGAGTAGTTTCCTTTGTAGAAGTGGACCTGTTTGTTCCAGATCTCGACGACTTGCTGCACTGTCTCATCAAGGAAGAAGCGATCGTGCGAAATGAGCAGAAAGGCGTTGGGATAGCTCTGTAAATAGCCCTCGAGCCAATTGCGAGCTTCGAGATCGAGGTGGTTGGTAGGCTCGTCGAGCAGCAGCAGATTCGGCTTTTCGAGCAGGAGTTTGGCGAGAGCGATGCGCATCTGCCAGCCGCCCGAGAAGGATTCCGTGGGCTTCTCCCAATCGCTGCGTAGGAAGGAAAGGCCGCCCAGCACGGTGCCTACTTGCACTTCTTTGGTGTAGCCGTCGAGAGCGTGGTAGCGATCCATGACCCAGGTGTAGCGGTCAACGACCGCTTCATACTCGTCGCTGGAGGGATCGAGTTCGCCCATTTGGTGCGCTAGGTCTTCCTGCTCCTGCTCAAGCGCGATGGCCTCATCGAAAACGCTGAGGCATTCGTCAAAGAGGGTGCGCCCCGAGAAGCTGAGACCGTCTTGCGGCAGATAACCGATGCGCAGGCCCTTCTGTCTGTTGACCTCCCCTTGGTCGAGGCGTTCCTTGCCGAGCAAAATTTTCAGGATGGTGGACTTGCCGGTACCGTTAGCGCCGACCACGCCGATCTTGTCTTGGGGCTGGATGAGCCAGTTCAGGCCCTCAAATAGGGTCCTGTCGGCGTAGCGCATTGCGCCATCGGATATCTGCAGCATTCTCTTTCAGTGTAGGGGGTCGGGGGTGCAGTCTCGGCTACTTACGCTGATCGGCGAACCAGGCCAAGGTGCGCTGGACGCCTTCCTCGAACTCGACCTGGGGCGCAAATCCCAGCACATCGCGCGCCGCCGAGATATCGGCTCGCGAATGGAGGATGTCGCCTAGGCGCTCGGGGCCGTGGTCGGCCGTCAATTCGACGTTCGCGGCGGCTTGCATGGCTTTCCAGGCGCGGTTCAGGGTGATGCCCTGGCCGCACCCGCCGTTGAAGACGCCGCCGGCAGCTGCCTGGACGGTCGCGGCCAGCACATTGAGGCGGACGATATCCCCCACGAAGATGAAATCGCGCGTTTGCTCGCCGTTGCCGTATATGATGGGCGTCTTGCCGCCAAGCACGCGGTCGGCGAAGATCGACAGCACCCCGGAGTAGGCCGAGGAGGGGTCTTGCCGCGGACCGAAAACGTTGAAGTAGCGCAGGCAAACGGTCTCGATGCCATAGCTTTCTTGCGCCGCGCGGAGAAAATGCTCCGCGGCGACCTTGTGCGCACCGTAGGGCGAAAGCGGTTCGGGCCGCATGTCTTCGGTCTTGGGCAGGACGGGGGAGTCGCCGTAGACCGCCGAGGAAGAGGCGAACACGATACGGCGAACTCTCTGCTCGACCGCTGCTCGAATCACGTTGAACGTTCCATCTACATTGACGCCGAAGCAGAGTTCTGGTTCGCTGATCGATCGCGGCACCGAGGGGATGGCCGCCTGGTGGAAGACGACATCAATATCCGCCATTAGCGGCAGCAGCGAGGCATAGTCACGGATATCGCACTCGTGGAACTCGATTCCGACCGCCTGGGCCAAGTTGCGCCGGTGTCCGGTAATCAGCGAATCGACGACGACGACGCGATCGCAATCTTGGCGCAGGAGGAGGGCATCGACGAGCGCGGACCCGATGAAGCCCGCGCCCCCTGTAACGAGGAAGTTCATGCTTAATCCA